>LFJI01000151.1 GCA_001235855.1 Candidatus Burkholderia brachyanthoides | reverse complement strand
GAACGATGTCTCCCAGTCCATCGCTTCCTCATGCAAAGGATGAAGAAGCTCCTATTAATGCCAGAGATTTTACGACACGGTAGTGACACGGTAGTACTAGGAGCCGAAGCTGCGTGTCGTCGATGGGCGGCAGGTGTCGTGTCATCGTGCGGAAGAGGTCGGCGAAGACGAGGCGTGGAGTCCGCGACGCGCCGGCTGATGCACGACGCGTCGCACGAATGCTTTAAGATACCGATCGTGCCGGAATCCTATGACAAGTCGCGCGCGCGACGCGCGGCGTTCGCCAAAGCGACAGCCTTCGTGCTGTCGCTCGTGCTGTTTACCGCTGGCGTGGCGGAGTCGCCTTCGAGTTTCGCCGTTGTGGGGACGCGCACGTCGGCGGGCGGCATGCCTCAACCCGCCGGCGATGCCGAGCCCGCTGCGCTGCCCGGCGCGAGTTCCGTTGCCACACCGCAACCACCTGATCGCACTAACGGCACGACCGCCAGCGGTCCGGTGCGCGTCTCGCCGCCGCGCATGCCGTTCTACATGGCAACCAAGGGCACGACGACCATCTACGTGCTCGGCACGCTGCATGTAGGTTTCGCGAGTGACTATCCGCCGGAGCAGCCGTTTCGCAAACCCATCCTTGGTGCACTCGATGCATCACCCACGCTTGCGCTTGAAATCTCACCGGACGAACTGCTCGTTTCCCAGGACGATGTGAATCGCTATGGCATGTGCCGCAGCGAATGTCTGATCGACTATCTGCCCAAACCGATGTGGCAGGAGGTCGAGGCGCGTATGCGCAACAATCCAGAGGCGCTGAAGGAGTTGCAGCACACGCGGCCGTGGCTCGCGTCGATGCTGATCGAAACGTACGACACTTTGAAGGCCGGGTTTCAGAGCGAGTACGGGACGGAGGCGCAGTTGCAGAATGTGTATCTGCGGATGCGGGGGAAGATCGTCGGGCTGGAAACGCTGAATGAGCAGATGTCGACGTTCACGCGGCTGACGTCGGCGCAGCAGCGGGAAATGCTGGCGCAGGATCTTGCACAGACACCGGCGGAGAATATCGCGGATGTGAAGGAGCTGTACCAGCTGTGGCGAATCGGCGATGCGGATGCTTTAAAGTTCTGGGACGATGCGAAGACTTCGAAGCTCGCGAAGTCTAAGGTGCTCGCGGCGCAGGTGGATAACCGCGTGGTGTATGGCCGGAATCGGCGCTTCGTACAGCGGATGGTGGCGATCGCGGCACCGGATAAGCCGGTGTTCGTGGCGATCGGCGCGCTGCATCTTGGAGGGCCAAGGGGGGTGTTGGAGTTGTTGAGGAAGAGGAGGTTCACCGTAAATCCGGTTTAATCCGGATTCGCTTGTCTTCCCTTCGACTCCGGAACTGAAGGAACTGAAGTTATTGAAATAAATTATCCTCTCCTCGATACACAGCGTGTTGCCATCGAGTCCGGTGATATAGTCGCACGCGTTCTGCAATCCGAATCATCCCTCTCTACTGGACGCTCTCGCTCTTTGCCCTCGTGGCGTATCTGGTGAAGCCGAGCCTGGTCAACAGCAGCGGTGGGATCACGACGATTGTCAATTCGTTCACGCTCGTGCCAAACGGCGAAAACGTCCTGATCCAGAACAGCTGGACTCTAAATTATGAGTTTCTGTTCTATCTCGTGTTCGCCGCTGCGCTTCCGATGCCACGCTGCGCCTGGCGAGCGTGGCATCGGGGCTCGTGCGCCGAACCTGACGAACACTCACCGACGATGCAGACCATACCAACCTCTTCGGAATAAACGATGTTCGATCACCTCAAACGTCGGGCATTAATCGCGAGCGTGAGCGCGTTGGCGAGCATTGTTTCGCTTACCGGGTCTCCCGCACACGCGGACGTCACGCTATCGGCAGATGCTGGACGGCCGAAACTGGGCGTGCAAGTGAAGATAGAAACCTTTACGGCGGCCGATGCCGCGGCTATCGTCCGTACCGGCTTCGCTTTTGTACGATTGGGAGTGTGGATAAATAGCCTGACGGAGGCCGCCTACGAGCAACGCGTGGCGGCGGGCGGCCTTTGCGACAGCGAAAAGCGCCGGTCTGCCCGTCCTATTGGCGATGCGCTCGACGACAACCCTCAAGACCGATGAGATCGCGCGCACCGAAGAAACGGAAGCAGCTAGCTGGCGCTTCGCCATGTCGGTGAGCGAAATGGTTCGACGCTAGGCGTAACAATTGATCAGCGTCGAGTTATGGAACTAACCTGACCTGAGTCGATATTGGCCGACTAGCAAAGTCACGGAGACCTTCCCGGGGTTCTTCCGCGGAGTGTGCGCCGCGCTCGCCGCAAGACCACTTCCGGTTCCAGTATTGGGCTTCGGATTGTCGCGCGCACCGTCAGGCGACAGCACAGCCGCACAACTGTTGCGATCGGTGCTAACGCAATCGCCCGTATGCTTGAACGTCGTATCGTTTCAAGCATACGGCAAGACGCCCACGGCCATTCGCGAAGCCGCTCGTGAAATCCGCTCGCGATATGGCTTGTCATCCGCGATATCCGAATGGGGCGTTCCGACCCATGGCTCGTCCACCACGAGTCCTGCGGACCAGGCACGCAAGACAGCCGCTTTTCTGGCGTCCGTGGATACGCTCGAGATGCCGCTCGTCTCGATCTACGAATGGAAGGATTCGCTGCACGCGCCGAATGATCGCGAACGCAGTTTCGGCGTGGTCGATGCATCGGGCGCTCGCAAGCCTGTCTTCGACACCGTCGCGTCTTACCTCACGAACGCCGCTGCGCGACGCTGATGGTTGTCGGGCAACGCAGCGCGTGTTTCGCCATGCGCCTTCATCTGCACCATGCAGAACAACGAGGCATTCGACAGGTGCCGAACGTAATTGCCGAGGTCGGGTTCGAACAACAGCATGGAGATTGCCATATGGCCCAGGACAAGACACGCAAGCAAGCCGGTACCCGGCGGCGTGTCGGTTCCGCGACGCAGTGGTCGTGTCGCGAGCCATGCTGCAATCACGAACACCTGCATCGCGACGCCACCCGGTTCAGGAGAGAACAGCACAGGCACATGTAGCCGCACCACGCCATACAGGTAGTCGATGCAAAAATTCGTGAACGAATCGGTCGCAAGCAAATTGTAGAACCCCGTCCGCGCCTCGTAGGGCGACTGATAAACGAGATAGTCGACCGCCGTATCACGCGGATGCAGCAGCGCGTAGAGTAGGTGCCTGTGGGTATCAGGAACAGCGCCAGCAGCCACGCCGCGACCAGCACGATGCGCGACGTCGCCCGCAATGCCGATACATCCAGACGCCCGCTCCCACGCCTACGATGAGAAGGAAGTAACCACGGACCAGCGACGCATGGGCAAGGTAGCCGAACAGTGCGACCGCGGCCGTCAACATAGCGTTTCGACGTCGCAAGGTCCAGACGATGATCAGCAACATGGCCACCACCAACGTATCCTTCGATGCGACGAACAAGTTGAAGAACACGCACAGTACGCCGAATATGAGCGCAGCGTCGAGCGTGCCCGCATGCTTCACACGAGACAGCAAGGCGAAGATGAAGCTCACGCCAATCACCATGACGAAGACGTTGAGTAGCATCGAGCCGAACATGCCATAGAACTTGCCCACTGCATCGAACGATGAACCGTCGTACGTGCTCGATCTGTTCATTTGCGCCTGAATCTTCTCGGCGTCGCGGAACAGGTAGGCAGGCAGCAAGGATTTGCCAGCAACGAACAGCCCGACATATCCGAACGACGCAAGCGCCATGAGGCATCCGATTACGCCGTCGCTCAGACGCGGACCGGTGCGCATTAGCTTGCTAAACATCGCGTCGGCCTGATGCCCAACGTCCATGCAAGCGCGACCGTCACGGCGATGCTCGCGAGGAGATGCGCCGACGCGACGCGCGACGCGCGTCGCGCTCTGCCCGGGAACGAGCCATATTGACAGCGGTATGGCTATCGAAGCGGCCGCGCACATCGAAGCGACGATGCGACCGCGTGCGCGGAGCCTCACCGATGCGGCCCAGAGCACATCGCCGACGGAACGCAACAAAAAAGACAGCAGGAGAATCGCGAGCGTCACATAGCTCGCGGACTTCATCGAATCTTTTGCCACTTGGAAGATCAACGGCGAGGCCAACGCGATACTCAGCGTCACCATCAACCCGACGCCTATATATGGTGTTTCGCAGGGACTGGCGCAATGCATCGCGCCAGTCGGCGGAGGTGGCCTCCGCCGAGCGTGCGAGACGCGGACCGGCAATCACGACCACGCTCGCGTAAACGATCGTCTGGACGGCATTCGCGACCGACCACGCAAAGACGTATCGGCCAAGTTCGACCGCCAGCAGTGAACCCGATGCGATGAAGCGTTCCACGTACTGCAAAGCGGCGAGCAGAACACCGCTGGCATAATAGGGTGCGCCCGTCATCCAAGTGTCAAGCAAGCAAGAAAGGCTGCGGCATTGTTTTCATGACCGTGTCCGCCGTCGTCCGACCGATACGCCCAAGCAACTGCCACGCCCAGACGATCACACTTGCGTTCGTGATGATCCAGAGCGCGAAGATTGTGCGCATGTCGGCGACTGTGCCGCACGTCAATCCGGCGATTGCGATAGCCGCCCAGCCGCCCGTCCGCATGAAGAGCATCGCTGAGCCGGCGCGCACCCGATGAACCGAGAACACGTAACCGTTGGCCTCCAGCGCGTAGTGCTCGCTAAAGGCGACCAGTAACATGAGGCAGCACGTCCGCGCGTCAGGAAGCGTGTGAGGCAGCTTGCCGAGACCCCAGGCGGCCAACAGCGCGAGGCCGGCGATCGAGTAAAAGCTTGCGTAGGCAAGACACAGCGTACGCGCAGTTGCGATCGCCGGAACAGGCGCCGCGCCGCTCATGCGCCGGTTCAATTCGACACTGAATCCAAGTCCAAACAGCTTCGACGCGGTAACCGATACCCCGACGGCAAGCCCATATTCCGCAACGGCGCCGAAACCGAGCGTATGCGCGATCACGACGGTGAGCGCGAATTTCGCTCCGAGCGATAGCGCCCGGAGCAACAGACGAAACACCATGGCCGGTTATCCAATCGATGCTTGGAAGCGCGGCGTGTCGACGCCAGTTGTGCGTCGCAGCAGCGCGACAAGCGTTTCGTGTTGCGGACGGATTCGCGCGAGTGCGTTTTCCGTCGCGTTCCAGAATCGGGGTATGGCTTGCGGCGCGAACAGCTGCTCCATGACAGCAGACGCATCGAAATCCGCCGCATTGGCGACCCACTCAGGAATACCGAGATCGTGATAAGCGCCGCAACCCTTGCGTTCGTAGCTCAAGTGAAAGTATGCGGTTCTTGAAGGACGCCCTAGCAATGAACGAGTGATTCTCTGATGCTACCTGTCCACGTGGACAGCTGGGATCAGAGTACATGACAGAAGATCGTGATTTGCGTAGTCGCCTGGTAGTCGGTGCGAAGCGGGACGGTCGCCGAGAATACGACCCACAAGCCCGCGAGGAGTTGATCCAGTTGTGCATGAAGCCAGGCGTTTCGATCGCGCGTACGGCGATGGAATATGGCTTGAACCCGAACCTCTTACGCGAATGGATCACGCGCTACCAGGCACAGGCGGCGGGGAGTCCCGCTGAGAGGGAGTTCGAACAGCCAGACGGTGTATCAAATGATGTCACGCCACCGGCAATGCGGACTTGCGTGCCCCAGGTCCCATCACCATTCATGCCGGTCGTGCAAGAGCCGGTGACGGATGGGAAAGCCGTGTTCGCGCGCAGACCATCGATAACCGTTGCTTTGCACGTACGTTTGCCCAACGGTGTTGAGTTCGACGTCGCAGACGTGACCATCGACGAGCTGACCACCGTGGTCCAGATGCTCGGGAGGATGCCGTGTTCCGGTTCGACGACAATCTGAAGGTCTACTTGCACCGCGATCCCGTCGATTTCCGCTACGGCATGAACAGTCTGTCGATTCTTGTCGAGCAGTCGATGCGCCTGAATCCGATGGACGCGTCGCTTTACATCTTCGGCAACCGGCGTCGCGATCGGATAAAAATCCTCGGCTGGGATGGCAGTGGTTTCTGGCTCCTATTGAAACGATTGGAAACGAGCCACTCCATCTGGCCTGACAACAAGGCTGACATCGTGACAATGACGACCAACGTGCTGCATGCACGCGTTGCTCGACGGCGATGACATCACCGCGATTCGACGACATCCGAAGCGAGAATATCGCCGCGTGAGCTGAACAGTAAGGCGGTGTGCTGGTCTAAGCGGGATGCCGACCAACGTCACGATCACCGCCGAGGAATTGAAGGCGTTGCTCGCCGAGCGCAATGCGGCTCGTGCATTGCGAGAAGAACAGGAGGCATTACGCGGTGCCTTGCGGCTCGTGACGGCCGAGCGCGATCTCGCCGAGGAGCGCCTCCGAGCCTACCGTCGCGAACTGTTCGGCGCCAAGAGTGAGGCAAGAGATTCTGATCAACCTAGCTTGTTCAACGAAGCCGAGACGCTCGGCGCGAACAGCGCGCCCGCCCAGGAAGACACACCGGAGGAGACGGTTGCCGCGCACAAGCGCAAGAAGCGCGGTCATCGCAAGCCGCTAGATCCCAATCTGCCGCGCGAGGTCGTGCGACACGAACTGCCCGAAGCCGAACGCTTTTGCACGAACGATGGGCACGCGCTCGTCGAGATCGGCGCGGAGATCAGCGAGCAGCTCGATGTGATCCCCGAGCAGCTTCGAGTCATCCAACACCAGCGTGTTAAATATGCGTGTCCGTGCTGCGATCTAGGCATCAAGGTCACGCCGGCGCCGCCGCGCATCATCCCGCGCGGACTGCTCAGCGAATCAGCGCTCGCATGGATCGCTACCGGCAAGTATCAGTTCGGCATGCCGCTCTATCGCCAGGCCGGTTTGCTGTGTCGCTTCGGCGGCGACATCTCGTCGAACACGATCGCCGCCAGCATGGTTCGCGTTGGTCTCGCGACCCAGCCGGTAATCAACCTCATGCGCGATGCGCTGCTCGAGGCCGAGCTGATCTACTGCGACGAGACGACGTTCCAGGTACTGAAAGAGAAAGGGCGCAAGCCGCAAACGAAGAGCTACCTCTGGGCGCAGATGACCGGCTCGGGCACCCCTATCCGCTGCTTCAGCTATACACCCGGACGCGGCGCCAAGCTGGCCGACAAGCTGTCACGGGCATCCGTAAGGGCGCGGTTCTGATAACTGACGGCTACGAGCCCTACAAACGACA
>LFJI01000150.1 GCA_001235855.1 Candidatus Burkholderia brachyanthoides | reverse complement strand
AATGTGTTACCCCTGTCCTGACACACCTGTTACCCATGTCTCCGGTCTGTACACCGCCGCAAAGAAAGTCACCCCTCCGCCGGGGAGGCGGCTACTAAGTAGAAAGCGCGACAAGAGGACCATTGTGCTAACGACGCCCAATCAAGAGACGCCTACGGCATAACTAAACAAGCCTCAAAGCATCCGCGCAATCAACGAAAGAACGATAGACAAAACCAAAGTGGATATAAAAGGAAACGAATACTCCTTGCCGCGAAAGCAAAGATTGATATCGCCGGGCAACCGTCCAATCCCGATCTTCCGAAGCCAGGGCATCGACCCGGAAAGAATCGCAAGCGCGATAAACGTGGTGAGTACCCAGCGAATCATGTTCGCAACCTCATAGCGTATGCGACCGATCGCCGCTAGAAAACGCCTCGAGCGTCCCCTCGATACCGCGAGAAAACGCGATTACCTTGAACAGCTCGCCCATCTCGGCTTCCGACAAAAGCTTCTGCACCGCATTAGCCGTAGGCAAAAACTGTTTGACATCAGAAGGATCGAGTTCATCGAGCACATCGGTGATACCGGCATTCATCAGAAACCGCGCCTGCGACGTAAACCCGAGCAAGTCCGCCCCCGTCTCCGTCCCCGCCTCGGCGATGCCGGTAAATTCCACATGCGCGGTAATGTCCTGCAATCCCGGATACAAAAACGGATCGACGTGCGCACGATGCCGGTAATGGCACATCAACGTCCCCGCAGCGCGCTGCGCATGATAAAACTCGCGCCGCGGAAATCCGTAGTCGATAAAAAACGCCGCCCCACGCGTGAGCATCGTGCAAACGGTCTTGGTAAAGCCGAGCGCCGCCTCGTGCGTCTCCGTCAGATACTCGGCAAACGATTCTTCGTCGTTCGCTTCGTCGATCGCGGTATCGATCAGCTCGACCTGCACATCCAGCGCCGCGGTCCGGTCGTCGAACGCGAAACGGCCATCGAGCCACACCACGCCGCGCTCGTGCCACGCGCCGAGCTTGCGCACCACGAGCCGCACCGGTATTGCGTCGAGCACCTCGTTGCCGATCACGACACCTTCGAACGCGTCCGGCAACGCATCGAGCCATTCGACCTTATGGGCAAGCACCGGCGCCAACTTTTCGATGGTCTCGCGCTGCCGCACCCGCAACTTGCCGGACAAATCCACGATCGAGTAAGTGCCGAACTCCACGCCCAGGTCATGCAGCGCGTTGAGCAAACCCGCGGCGAGCTTGCCGGTGCCCGCGCCGAACTCCATCAGATGCCGCGTGCCGCTGTCACGCAAGGCCTGCGCGATCGGCCGCGCGAGCGTTGTCGCGAAGAGTGGGGAAAGCTCCGGCGCGGTGACGAAATCGCTGCCATCTTCCGCGCGCCGCCCGAATTTCGTCGCGCCGCCGCCGTAATAGCCGAGACCCGGCGCGTACAGCGCTAGATCCATATAGCGATCGAACGGCAACCAGCTGCCCGCTGCGACGATGCGCTCGCGGATCAGGTCGGTCAATGTTTCGGATTGCGCGAGCGCTTCAGCGCCCGGAGTAGGTAAACTGTCAGTCTTTCGAGCATTCGGATTCATCCCAATATTGTAAATGAGCGCTTCCACGCCGTTTTCTTCCGCCAACTCGCCGTTTTCTGCTTCAGACCCCATTTCTCGCGCAGTTCTCGTGACCGGCGCGGCGAAGCGCGTCGGGCGCGGCATCGCGCTGGAATTCGCGCGTCAGGGCTGGAATGTCGCCGTGCATTACGGCGGTTCGGCGTTCGATGCGCGCGACGCCGTCGCCGAAATCGAAGCGCTCGGACGGCGCGCCGTCGCGCTGAAGGCGGATCTCGGCGTCGAAGCGCAAGTCGCGCGGCTCGTGCCGGCGTGCGTCGAAGCCTTCGGTGGCCTGAATTGCGTGGTGAACTGCGCATCGCAATTCGACGAAGACACCGCGACGGATTTCGGCTACGCCAAACTGCTGGAAATGACCGCCGTGAACGTCGCCGCGCCCGTGCTGCTCGCGCGCATGCTGCACGAGATCGCGCCCGACGAAGCTGCGCACGACGACGCAAGGCGCGGCGTCGTCATCAACGTGCTCGATCAGAAGCTGTACAACATGAATCCGGATTACCTGTCGTACACGCTGACCAAGGCCGCGCTCGAAAACGCCACTGTCGCGCTGGCGCAGGCGCTGGGGCCGAAGCTGCGTGTGGCCGGCCTGGCGCCGGGCTTGACGCTGATCTCGGCGGGACAGGCGCCCGAGTCGTTCGAAGCGGCGCATCGCGTGACACCGCTGAACCGCGCGTCGCGCGTGGAAGACGTGGCGCAGGCCGCATGCTATCTGGCGAACGCGCACGGCGTCACCGGCTCGACGCTGGTCGTCGATGGCGGCCAGCATCTGGTGCCGAGCCCGCGCGACGTGATGTACATGTTCGGCGCGAACCAACGGAACGCACCCTGAATTACTATTGGAAAACACATGCTTGCCGCTCTTTCGCATCCCCGGCTGACCGATTGCCGGCGGCTTTTTCTGCGCAACTACGAAGCGCGCATCAACATCGGTGTGCATGACTTCGAGAAGCGCGGCGAGCAACGTATCGTGATCAACGTCGAACTGTACGTGCCGCTTGCGCTGTCGACGCCGGTTGCGGACAAGTTGCAGGAAGTGGTCGATTACGACTTCATGCGTTCGACCATCGCGGATCGCGTGAAGCGCGGCCATATCCATCTGCAGGAAACGCTGTGCGATGACGTCGCGGCGGCGTTGCTGGCGCATCCGAGTGTGCGCGCCGTCGCGGTATCGACGGAAAAGCCCGACGTCTATCCCGATTGCGACGCGGTGGGCGTCGAAGTCTTCCGCATCAAAGAGGAGCGAGCATGAACGCGCGCGACACGACCGAAACGCTCGACCACGACAAGCCTGTACGCGACCCGCTGACGAAGCGCGAGCAAAAGGAAGCGTACGAGAACAATAAGCTCTTCAAGCGGCTCGTGCGGCAGGTCAGTCAGGCCATCGGCGACTTCAACATGATCGAGCACGGCGACTGCGTGATGGTCTGCCTGTCCGGCGGCAAGGCTAGATATCCTCATGCGCCTGCGCGAACGCGCGCCGATTGACTTCGATATCGTCGCGGTGAATCTCGACCAGAAGCAGCCGGGTTTCCCGGAGCACGTGCTGCCGGACTATCTAAGCAAGCTCGACATTCCGTTCCATATCGAGAATTAGTATACGTACAGCATCGTCAAGCGGCTGGTGCCGGAAGGCAAGACGACCTGCTCGCTGTGCTCGTGTCTGCGGCGCGGCATTCTGTATCGCGTGGCGGGCGAACTCGGGGTGACCAAGATCGCGCTCGGCCATCATCGCGACGACATTTTGCAGACGCTGCTGCTCAACATATTCTACGGCGGCAAGCTGAAGGGCATGCCGCCCAAGCTGCAATCCGACGACGGCAAGAATGTCGTGATCCGCCCGCTCGCCTACGTGAAGGAACGCGATCTCGAGAAATACGCCGAACTGCGCGAATTCCCGATCATTCCGTGCAATCTGTGCGGAAGCCAGCCGAACCTTAAGCGCGCGGAAATGAAGGCTCTCATCAACGAATGGGACAAGCGTTTGCCGGGCCGCACCGACAACATGTTCAACGCGCTCACCAATGTGGTGTCGTCGCATCTGATGGATCGCAACCTGTTCGGTTTCACGGAATTACGCGTGATGGGCCGCGCCGATCCGCAGGGCGATATCGCGTTCGACGAGGAACCGTGCGCAAGCGACGCCCAGAGCGCGCCGAACGCCATTTCCATCGTCCAGTTCGACGACCTGTAAGCCGCGCCGGACAAGGCGCAGCGGCGTTTTAGGTTGCGCCGCGCAAGGCGCCGTGCTGCGGAATCTGCGTGGTACCATGACTGTCTCTTCAAATTCAGCAATATTTCAGCGATGAACATCGTGATTCTGGCTGCCGGCATGGGCAAGCGCATGCGCTCCGCACTGCCGAAAGTGCTTCATCCGTTGGCAGGCTGGCCGCTTCTCTCTCATGTCATCGATACGGCGCGCACGCTCGCGCCGACGCGCCTCGTCGTGGTCGTCGGGCACGGCGCGGAGCGGGTCCGCCAAGCCGTCGGTGCGCCGGATGTGCAGTTCGCCGCGCAAGACAGGCAATTCGGCACCGGACACGCTGTGCAGCAGGCGCTGCCGCTGCTCGATCCCTCGGTTCCCACGCTGGTGCTGTACGGCGACGTTCCGCTCACGCGCGCGAACACGCTCAAGCGTCTGCTCAACGCCGCCGGTTCCGAGCGTTACGGCGTACTGACCGTCACGGTGGACGATCCGACCGGCTACGGGCGCATCGTGCGCGACGCGAAAGACAGTGTGCAAAAAATCGTCGAACAAAAAGATGCGACGCAAGTCGAACTGAAGATCGCCGAGATCAATACGGGCATCGTCGTGACGCCGACGCGTCAACTGGCGGACTGGCTCGCGTCGCTGAAGAACGACAATTCACAAGGCGAGTTCTATCTGACCGATGTGGTGAAGCGCGCCATCGACGCGGGCATCGAAGTGGTCACCGCGCAACCGGACGCCGAATGGGAAACGCTCGGCGTGAACAGCAAGGTGCAACTCGCGGAACTGGAGCGCGTGCATCAGCGCAATGTCGCGTATGCGCTGCTGGAGGCCGGCGTGACGCTCGCCGATCCGGCGCGGATCGACGTGCGCGGGTCGCTCGAATGCGGCGCGGATGTATCGATCGACGTGAACTGCGTGTTCGAAGGCCGCGTGACGCTCGGCGATGACGTGAGCATCGGCCCGAACTGCGTGATCCGCAATGCCGTCATCGGCGCGGGCACGCGCGTGGACGCCTACACGCATATCGAAGACGCAACCGCCGGCGCGAAGGTCGTGCTCGGCCCGTACGCGCGGCTGCGTCCCGGCGCCACGCTCGGCGACGAAGCACATGTCGGCAACTTCGTCGAAATAAAGAACGCGGTGCTCGGCCGCGGCGCGAAGACGAACCATCTCACCTATATCGGCGATGCGGATATCGGCGCACGCACGAATGTGGGCGCGGGCACCATCACCTGCAATTACGATGGCGCGAACAAGCATCGCACGATTATCGGCGATGACGTATTCGTCGGCTCGGACACGCAACTCGTCGCGCCGGTGCGCGTGGCCAACGGCGTGACCATCGCGGCGGGCACGACG
Organism: Candidatus Burkholderia brachyanthoides; assembly: GCA_001235855.1. Taxonomy (GTDB): domain Bacteria; phylum Pseudomonadota; class Gammaproteobacteria; order Burkholderiales; family Burkholderiaceae; genus Caballeronia; species Caballeronia brachyanthoides. Next base: position 2,068 of record LFJI01000150.1, on the reverse strand, counting down.
GTGTGGAAGGACGTCGGCGAAGGTGAACTGGTGCTGAACGAAAAGAATCAGGTCAGCCGCAAGGACTATGTTCGGCCGACCAAGAAGAAGATCTGAGCGGGCGCGCGCATCGCGCTCGCGCCGTGAATCGAAGTCATCTGAGGATCAACGCCCATGTGCGGAATTGTTGGCGCGGTTGCGCAACGTAACATCGTCCCGGTGCTCGTCGAAGGACTGCGCCGACTCGAATATCGCGGATACGACTCGTGCGGCGTCGCCGTTTTGAGCAACGGCGGCCCGCGTCGCGCGCGCAGCATCGCGCGCTTGGCTGATCTCGACGATCAGGTCCGCGAGACCCAACTCACCGGCGTGACCGGCATCGCGCACACGCGCTGGGCGACGCACGGCGCGCCGGTGACGCACAACGCGCATCCGATCTTCTCGCGCGATACGGTGGCGCTGGTGCATAACGGCATCATCGAGAACTACGAGTTGCTGCGCGAGATGCTGCACGGCAAGGGCTATGAGTTCGTCACGCAGACGGATACGGAAGTCATCGCACATCTGATCCACAGCATGTATCGCGGCAATCTGTTCCAGACCGTGCGCGACGCAGTGAAGCAACTGCATGGTGCGTATGCCATCGCCGTGATTCACAAGGATCAGCCGCATACGGTGGTCGGCGCGCGTCAGGGTTCGCCGCTCGTGGTCGGTGTGGGCGAGGGCGAGAACTTCCTCGCATCCGATGCGCTGGCACTCGCGGGCAGCACGGACCGTTTCGCGTTTCTGGAAGAAGGCGATGTCGTTGAACTCGCGCTGGATGGCGTGAAGATCTTCGATCGCGAAGGCATGCCGGCGCAGCGCGAAGTGCGCACGGTGTCTTCATACGACGGCGCGGTGGAGCTCGGGCCGTATAGTCACTTCATGCAGAAGGAAATTTTCGAGCAACCGCGCGCGATCACGGATACGATTCCGCAAAGCGACAGTTTCGAAGCGAAGCTGTTCGGCGATAGCGCGGGCGACGTGTTCGTGGGCATCGACAGCATTTTGATTCTGGCTTGCGGCACGAGTTATTACTCCGGGCTGACGGCGAAGTACTGGCTCGAATCCATCGCGAAGATTCCTACGCAGGTGGAAATCGCAAGCGAATATCGATACCGCGAGTCGGTGCCGAATCCAAAGGCGCTGGTCGTGACGATCTCGCAATCGGGCGAAACGGCGGATATGATCGCCGCGCTCAAGCATGCGCAATTGCTCGGTCACAAGCACACGCTCGCCGTCTGCAACGTCGCGACCAGCGCGATGGTGCGTCAGACGGAACTTGCGTTCCTGACGCATGCGGGGACGGAGATCGGCGTGGCATCGACGAAGGCGTTCACGACGCAGCTCACCGGGCTGTTCGTGCTGGCCATCACGCTCGCCAAGATGCGCGGTTTCGTCGATACGAAACAGGAAGCGGCGTATCTCGCGCAACTGCGCCACTTGCCGGCGGCGCTCAATAGCGTGCTGGCGCTGGAGCCGCAGATCATCGCGTGGTCGGAGGAATTCGCGCGCAAGGGAAATGCGTTGTTCCTCGGGCGCGGACTGCATTATCCGATCGCGCTCGAAGGCGCGCTGAAGTTGAAGGAAATTTCGTATATCCACGCGGAGGCTTATCCGGCGGGCGAGTTGAAGCACGGGCCGCTCGCGCTCGTGACGAAAGCGATGCCGGTGGTGACGGTCGCGCCGAACGATACGCTGCTGGAGAAGCTCAAGTCGAACATGCAGGAAGTGCGCGCGCGCGGCGGTGAACTGTATGTGTTCGCGGATACGGATACGCAGATCGTCAGCGAGGACGGCATTTATGTAATCCGCATGCCGGAGCACTATGGCGCGCTGTCGCCGATTTTGCACGTAGTGCCGCTGCAGCTGCTGGCGTATCACACGGCGTGCGCGCGCGGGACCGACGTGGATAAGCCGCGGAATCTGGCGAAGTCGGTGACGGTGGAGTGAGGGAGTAAGCCTCAGGCATTTTCTGGGGATGGATATTAGTAACGGTGTATAGACCGGAGAGATGGGTAACACCTGTTCCAGGACAGGGGTAACACTT
>LFJI01000015.1 GCA_001235855.1 Candidatus Burkholderia brachyanthoides | reverse complement strand
ATCGATACGATCAGCTTGAAGGGGCGCGGCAAAAGGAGCTAAATGTGTTATCCTTGTCTCCAGTCTGTACAATGTCGGTGCCGTTCAAGGGCAACCCGCTCTCGCGGTGACCTTCGACGCCGAAGGTCACCGCCGAACGCATGCAGCAGATTGCGCGCTGGACCAATCTTTCCGAAACGGCGTTTCTTCTTCCACCGACCGATCCGCGCGCGGACTATCGTGTGCGTATCTTCACGACGGCGGTTGAACTGCCCTTCGCCGGCCATCCGACGCTCGGCGCCGCGCACGCGCTGCTCGATGCCAGCTATACCCCGAAGACGAAAGACCGGCTCGGCTCGTGCAGGAATGCGGCGTTGGACTCATCACGCTCGCCGAACAGGACGACGGCGCATGAGCCTTCGCCGCGCCGCCCGCGCGCATCACGCCGCTCGACGACGCCCAGCGCGAGCGTTTGAGCGCGGCGCTGTCGCCATCGGTAATCGATTTCAGCGCGCCGCCTTGCGCCGCAGACAACGACGCGCCATGGCTGATCGTTCGGCTGAAGGATGCGCGCGAATGTCTCGGCGTCGCGCCCGGTCCCCGATGCCCGCGCGGCAATCGGCGCGCTAACAGCCGAGCTGAAGACGCACGGCATCGTCGTCTATGGTCCGCATGCCGATGGCAGCCCGGCCACCTTCGAGCTGCGCGCGATGCTGCTCAGCACGGAGAATATCGAAGACCCGGTGACGGGCAGTGCGAACGCTGCCCTCGCTGCCTTGCTCACGCAGCAACGCAACCGTCCGGGCGATGCTTATACCGTCCGGCAAGGCACTGCGCTCGATCGCGATGGCCGCGTGAAAATCGTCTACGACGACGCATCCGATAAGCCCGCCATCTGGATAGGCGGTCACTCGGTTACTATGATCGACGGGACTTTTCTCCTGTGAGTCAATGATCCTGACCCGTCTGAATTTTTTGGGCTTGCGAAAATCGCGCGTATACCCCGAGCCGCCGCTCTTTCTTAATCAGGCGGCCTTCAGTACTATCTGACCATTAGAGGCGTCGAGCGGGAACGCGAAGCAACGAGAAGGACAAGAAGCACCGCGATGACAGACGCATCGCTTCGATGCCTACGAAGCGCTTGTGCTGTCACGCAAACGTATTCTCGCGACCAGTCCGCTTCGCCGCGAAGGCTCGCCGAATGCGACCGGTGTCATCTTCCCGCTTCGTGCGCTGCATAGTCAGGCGTGAGAGCCGTCGGCAGCTTCAATCAGCAGCTTTTATCGTCAGCGTCAGTCGTCGAAATCAATCGTCGGAACCGAACCATTCGTTTCAGGCCTGAAGCTTCAGGACATGCATCGCCTCCACTCCTTCGCGCCACTCGCCGCCGCGCAACGCTCGAACCTCGCGGCGCGGCGCATACACGGCACGCAAGGCATCGCATGAAGCGCACGCGCGCAGTCGCCGCGAGCGATACCCTGCTCACCGCGCCGTCGGTGCGGCGGCGTCGCGCGCTGCTCGCCATTCCCGTGCTTGGCACCGTCGTGCTGGCGATGCTGTGGGCGGTGTCTTCACGCGGCTGTCCGTCGAACGCGAGTCAACCGTGCATGACTCGATGGCCTCCGCCGCGATTCTCTCCTCGGCGCTCGAACAGCACACCATCAAGGCGATTCGATTCATCAGATCGATCAGATCACGCGCTTTGTCAAGTTCGAGTATAAGAAGTCGCCCGCCACCTTCGATCTGATTGCGACCGTAGAGAAAGGCGTCGTTGCAGAGCGACACGCTCGTGCAGGTCTCGCTGATCGACGAGCACAGCACGTTGATCGCCAATACGTCCGATCCTCATCCGAAGCCGATCGACCTGTCCGACCGCGAGCACTTCAAGGTCCACGTGCACGCCAACGACGATCTGCTCTACATCAGTCGCCCGGTGCGCGCGACTGTCCGGCGTCTGGACCTTGCAGATCACGCGGCGGCTCAATCATCCGGACGGCACGTTCGCGGGCGTGGTCGTGGTGTCCGAAGACCCCGCCTATTTCACCAGCGACTTCTACAACGTCACGACCATCGGCCATGAAGGCGTGACCGCGGTCGTGTCCGACAACGGGCGCCGTGCTCGCGCGCAGTAACGGCGACGGCGCCAACGAACATCCGCTCGCCTCCGCCGTAAGCAAGGGCGGCGCGGCGCACAACGCGGCGTCCGACCCGGGCGAGCACGCGCACGGCGCGTTCAGCGCGAGCAGCATTTATCCCACGTCCGAGCATGCATCGGGCATCTATGTCGATCCGATCGATCACGTGAAGCGCATCGTGTCGTACCGGCGGTATCGACGGCTATCCGCTCGGCGTGCTGGTCGGCTTCTCCGAGCATGAGGAGATGATCGACTACAACCACACGCGCAGCGTTTATCTGCTGATGGCAAGCTTCATCTCGCTCGCGATGCTCGGCTTCTTCGCGGTGGCGACGGGTCTCATCGGCAAGCTGCTCGGACGTGAGTGCGAGATGACGCATCTGGTCGAATACGATCTTCTCACCGGCCTGCGCAACCGCTACTCGACGCTGCGCGCGCTGCGTCAGGGACGTGGTGCGGACGGAGAATATCGGGCGGCTCGCGCTGCTGTTCATCGAACTCGACAACTTCAAGACGGTGAACGACACGCTCGGCCACAACGCCGGCGATATCGTGCTGCAAATAACCGCCTCGCGGAAACGGTCGGGCAAAGCGGCACGCTGTCGCGCATCAGCGGCGACGAGTTCGTGGTACTGGTCAAGGACGACGGTCGAGCAGCGCGCGGTCACGCTCGCCAACGACATCTCCACCATGTTCGCGACGCCCTTCGACGTGCGCAGCAGCGCGTTCGTGCTGTATGCGAGCATCGGCATCGCGCTGTATTCGGTGTCGAACGAAAGCGAGATCGATCTGTTGAAGAAGGCCGATCTCGCCATGTACAACGCGAAGGACGCGGGCCGCAACTGCTATCAGTTCTATTCGCCGCAGTTGTCACATCGCGCGGATCATCTGATGAAGTAGGAGCAGCAACTGCGCGTCGCGCTGACCGAGGAGCAACTGTTCCTCGTCTATCCCTCATCTATCAGCCGAAGATCGACCTGGCGCGCCGCTGCATCAGCGGCGGCTTCGAGGCGCTGGTGCGATGGAATCATCCGCAGCACGGGCTGATTCCCGCGAACGAATTCATTCCGGTGGCGGAATCGACCGGGCTGATCGTCGACCGGGCTGATCGTCGCGGTGGGCGACTTCGTTGTCCACACCGCGTGTAAGCAACTCGCGCAATGGCAGCGCGACGGTTATACCGGCCTCTCCCTCGCGGTGAACATCTCGGCGGTGCAGTTCTGGCACGGCGACTTGCTGGAGACGGTGGCACGCGCGATCGCGGCGAGCGGCATTCCGCCCAACAAGCTCGAACTCGAAATCACCGAAACCGTGCTCGTGCAGGAGAAGATCGTCGCGCTGAAACGCCTGGGCGTGCGTATCGCGCTGGACGATTTCGGCACCGGCTATTCGTCGCTGTCGTATCTGAACCGCTTCTCAGTCGAGACACTAAGCGGACCGCTCGTTCATTCAGGCGGTGCCCGAGGACCGCAGCGTGTGCGTGATGCTGGCGGCCACCGTCAATCTGGCGCGTTCGCTGGGCTTGACGGTGGTCGTGGAAGGCACCGAACGCGAGGAGCAGATCGCGTGGCTCGCCACGCTCGGGCCGGTGGAAGCGCAAGGCTTCCTGTTCTCTCGCCGCCCGTGCCAGTGGATGGCGTGCAGGCGCTGCTGGACCGCTTCGGTGTATGCGGATGGTCGCGCAGCGCGATGCCGAGATCGCGCCAGGAACCGTCGAATACCGCGTTGAGCGACGAGCGCGCGGCATCTAGCGTCCTCGCGTTATTTACGGGCCCCGCGACAACACCGCCGTCCCGATCGTCACGACACCCAGCACAAGATTGATCACCACGAGCCGTCTGACAGTCGCCACGGCGCGCGCGCCGTTGGGCCAGTCCTGCGCCTGGCACCGCGCGGCGGATGCGCGGAAACGCCGCAAAGCGGAGGATATGCCCGAAGATCAGCATCATAACGATGCCGAGACCCGCCATCGCGTGCAGCGACCACACGGCATGGCCGCCACCGAACTGCATCAGCAGGAAGCCGCCGGTGATGAGAATGACCAGCACCGCCGCCCGCCACCCAGTTGAAGAGCGCGCAAACACCGCTTCCCATAGCGGCAAACGCAGTTGCGGCGTGAGATCGCCGAGCGCGGGACGCAGGCAGAAGTGCGCGAAAACCATGCCGCCTATCCACACGGCCACGCCGAGCAGATGCAGGAAAAGCGCGGCTTCGATGACTTTGTTCATGGCGGTACGGGGCTTTCTCAGGATCGATGGGGTTGAGTAAGTTTTGGCATTCGACTTGAGCGCAGGGCCTCAGTTCCGATCCATTTCCGCCGACGCAAAAGAAAACGCCCCGCTGTATCGCTACAGCGCGAGGCGTCTTCGAACGTCGAAACCGGGTTTAGCCTTCGAACACCGGCCGCAACTCCGTTACCTTCAGCGACGAATCCGGCGCGCGTCCCCTGCGCGCCCGCTTGCCGAGATGCAATTGCATTTGCGAGCCCGCGAGTTTCTCGTCGCGCATCTTGCCGCCTCGTCCGGTGCCGATCACCACGACGCCACGCGCATCGATGGCGAGCGCCTGACGCAGCGTTTCCTTCGGATCGAGCGCCATCAGCGTGACGCCGCGCCCGCCGCCGGATAGCGTCTTCATCTCGTCCATGCCGAACACGAGCAGACGCCCGGTGCTCGACAGACACGCGACATAGTTCGCACCCGAAATGACCGGCATGGGCGCGAGCGGCGCGGCCTCGTCGTCGATGGTCATGAAGGCCTTGCCCGCCTTCTGGCGGCTCACCATGTCGCCGAGTTTGGCGATGAAGCCGAAGCCGTTGCTCGACGCCAGCAGCAGTTGCTGCTCCGCATTCGCCGCGAAGTAATGCAGCAGATGCGTGCCCGACTCCAGTTCGATCAGCGACGTGAGCGGCACGCCGTCGCCGCGCCCGCCCGGCAGCGACGCCACCGGCACTGAATACACGCGCCCCTTGCTGCCCCACGTCACCAGGGAATCCGGCGTGCGCGCGAGAAACGCCGCATACAGGCCGTCGCCTTGCTTAAAGGTGAAGCCCGCCGGATCCAGTCCGTGGCCTTTCAGCGCGCGTACCCAGCCGCGCTGCGACACCACCACCGTCACCGGCTCGTCGATTACGCGCGCTTCGAAAGTCGCGCGCTTGTCCTGCTGAATCAGCGTGCGGCGGTCGTCGCCGTATTGCTTCGCGTCGGCCTCGATTTTCTTGATGAGCAGACGCCTCATCGCGGCGGCGCTGTTGAGCAAGTCTTCGAGGCGAGTCTTTTCGTCGCGCAGATTGGCGAGTTCATGCTCGATCTTGATCGCCTCCAGCCGCGCCAACTGACGCAGCCGGATTTCGAGGATGTCTTCCGCTTGCCAGTCCGACAAGTTGAAGCGCGCGATCAGCGCCTGCTTCGGCTCGTCCGATTCGCGGATGATACGAATGACCTCGTCGATATTCAGGAAGACGATCATCCGGCCTTCGAGAATATGGATGCGGTCGTTGACCTTGGCGAGACTATGTTGCGTGCGCCGTGTGACCGTGGCGAAGCGGAAGCCGATCCACTCGTGCAGGATATCGATGATGCCCTTCTGACGCGGACGCCCGTCCGCGCCGATCATCACGAGGTTGATCGACGCGTTCGATTCGAGGCTCGTATGCGCAAGCAGCGAATTCACGAACTCGGTCTGGTCGATACGGCTCGACTTCGGCTCGAACACCAGACGCACCGGCGCGTCGCGGCCGGATTCGTCGCGCACGGTGTCGAGCAGCGCGAGCATCGATTGCTTGGTTTGCGCCTGCTCGGGCGTGAGCGTCTTCTTGCCTAGCTTGATCTTCGGATTAGTGAGTTCCTCGATCTCTTCGAGCACCTTCTGGCTCGACACGTTCGGCGGCAATTCCGTAACGACGATCTGCCACTGGCCGCGCGCGAGTTCCTCGACCTTCCAGCGCGCCCGCACTTTGAGGCTGCCGCGCCCGGTTTCGTAGGTCGTCGAGATTTCGGCGGGCGAGGAAATGATCTGGCCGCCGCCGGGGAAGTCCGGTCCAGTGAGCTTTTCCATCACACCCGCATGGCCGATCTTCGGATCGCGAATCATCGCGACGGCGGCGGTCGCCACTTCGCGTAGATTGTGCGACGGCACTTCCGTCGCCATGCCCACCGCGATGCCCGATGCACCGTTCAACAACAGGAACGGCAAACGCGCGGGCAACAGCTTCGGCTCTTCCGACGAGCCGTCGTAGTTCGGCATGAAGTCGACCGCGCCCTGATCGATTTCATCGAGCAGCAGACGCGCGATCGGCGTGAGACGCGCTTCGGTGTAACGCATGGCCGCCGCGCCGTCGCCGTCGCGCGAGCCGAAATTGCCCTGTCCGTCGATGAGCGGATAGCGCATCGAAAAGTCCTGCGCGAGCCGCACGAGCGCCTCGTACGCGGACAAATCGCCGTGCGGGTGATACTTGCCCAGCACATCGCCGACCACGCGCGCCGACTTCACCGGCTTCGCGTTGGCCGACAGGTTCATCTCGTTCATTGCATACAGGATGCGGCGCTGCACGGGCTTCTGCCCGTCGGAGACATCGGGCAGCGCGCGGCCCTTCACCACGCTCACCGCGTAGTCGAGATAGGCGCGTTCGGCGTAATCGCCGAGCGTCAGTCGTTCGCCGTCCGGTGCGGTCTGTTCGGCGAAGAGATCGTCAGTGGTTCCCATCGATTATCTGTTCCTGATGCGTTCGTCCCTGGCGGCCTCAGATGTCCGCTTCGACTTCGTTGCCCTTTTCTTCGAGCCAGCTACGGCGCGACGACGCTTCGCCCTTGCCCATCAGCATGGTCATGCGCGCAACGGTCAGGTCGAAGCCCAAGTCGCCGAGCGCGACCGGCATGAGACGGCGCGTGTCGGGATTCATCGTGGTGTCCCAGAGCTGTTCGGCGTTCATTTCGCCCAGGCCCTTGAAGCGGCTGATGCTCCACGCTGTTTCGCGCACGCCGTCCTTGCGCAGCTTGTCGAGGATCGCCTCGAGTTCGCCTTCGTCGAGCGCGTAGAGCTTCTGCGCGGGCTTCTTGCCGCGCGCGGGGGCATCGACGCGAAACAGCGGCGGACGCGCAACGCACACATGGCCGCGCTCGATCAGTTGCGGGAAGTGCTTGAAGAAGAGCGTGAGCAGCAGCACCTGAATGTGCGCGCCGTCCACGTCCGCGTCCGAGAGGATGCAGATCTTGCCGTAGCGCAGATTCGAGAGATCGACCTGATCGTTCGGGCCATGCGGATCGACGCCGATCGCCACAGCGATGTCATGCACTTCGTTGTTCGCGAACAGCCGATCGCGCTCGGTTTCCCACGTGTTCAGCACCTTGCCGCGCAACGGCAGAATGGCCTGAAATTCCTTGTCGCGGCCCATCTTCGCGGAGCCGCCCGCCGAATCGCCTTCGACCAGAAAGATCTCGTTGCGCGAGATATCGGTCGATTCGCAATCGGTCAGTTTGCCGGGCAGAACCGCCACGCCCGAGCTTTTCTTCTTTTCGATCTTCTGGCCGGCGCGCGTGCGCGCTTGCGCCTGACGGATCACGAGTTCCGCGAGCTTCTTGCCGTACTCGACATGCTGGTTCAGCCACAATTCCAGCGCCGGACGCGAGAACGACGACACCAGCTTGACCGCATCGCGGCTGTTGAGACGCTCCTTGATCTGGCCTTGGAACTGCGGGTCGAGCACCTTCGCCGACAGCACGAATGACGCGCGCGCGAACACGTCTTCCGCGAGCAGCTTCACGCCCTTGGGCTGCAAATTATGAATCTCGACGAAGTTCTTCACGGCCTGAAACAGACCATCGCGCAGGCCGGATTCGTGCGTGCCGCCTGCGGGCGTCGGAATCAGGTTGACGTAGGATTCGCGCAGCAACGGACCTTCCTCGCTCCACGCGACGACCCACGACGCGCCCTCGCCTTCCACGAAGGTTTCCTCAGTGTTCTTCGAGCTCTCCGCGAAGCGCTCGCCTTCGAAGAGCGGGATCAACAGATCGCTGCCGCCCATGCCTTCGAGCAGATAGCTGCGCAGACCGTCTTCGTACTTCCAGGTCTGCCGCTCGCCGGTCTTCTCGATGACCAGCACCACTTCGACGCCCGGCAGCATCACGGCCTTGGAGCGCAAGAGACGCTGCAATTCGCCGAGCGGCAGATTCGCAGAATCGAAGTACTTGGGATTCGGCCATGCGCGCACGCGCGTGCCGTTCTTCTTCTCGCCGCGTTCGAGCGCGCGCGTGGTGAGGGCCTCGACCACATCGCCATTGGAGAACGCGAGTTGCGCCGCCTTGTTGTCGCGCCACACGGTGACTTCGAGACGCGTGGCGAGCGCGTTGGTCACCGACACGCCGACGCCGTGCAGGCCGCCCGAGAAGGTGTACGCGCCGCCGGCGGCCTTGTCGAACTTGCCGCCCGCATGCAGGCGCGTGAAGACGATTTCGACGACCGGCACGCCCTCTTCCGGATGCAGGCCGAACGGAATGCCGCGCCCGTCGTCTTCGACCGACACGAAGTTGTCCGTGTGAAGGGTGACCGTGATCTGCTTGCCGTGGCCGCCGAGCGCTTCGTCGGAGGCGTTGTCGATCACTTCCTGAATGATGTGCAGCGGATTCTCGGTCCGCGTGTACATGCCGGGCCGCTGCTTGACCGGCTCAAGGCCCTTGAGCACCTTGATCGATGCTTCGCTGTAGCCGGCTGCCTTGGCTTGCATGACACTACGCTTGCCTCGTTCCGTAGCGGTCGCCATTGCGCTGGATTTTTTCGTGGACATAGTTAACGGTTGCCCGGCTCTCGTGCGTCCTTGCGGGAATGCCACGATGTGGCCGCATCATGACGCCCGAGCCGCCGGCGAAAATGCCTTAAAAGTTGCCTGACCGGATGGGCCGCGACGAAGCGTATACTTCGTCCGCCGATCCGTGCCGCGCTAGGAGAATAGCGGTTTTCGCTCGCCGCGCCCACCTCGGCGGTATAAATCGCCTGTGGCGCGGGCGGTCATACGCCGTGGGCGCCGGTCACCAAACCGACACGCACACCCGCGCAGCCGATCTCGCCTGCGTTACTTGCACTTCGTTTCCAACTCTTCCCAACGCTCCAGCGCGACGAGCAATTCCTCTTCGATCGCCGCGTGGCGCTCGGACAGGCCCGCGCCTTCCTTCGCATCCTTCGCGAAAATGGAGCCGTCGGCCAGTTGCGCGCCGATGGTCTTCTGCTCCTCTTCCAGTTCGGCGATGTGCGCCGGCAGCGCTTCCAGTTCGCGCTGTTCCTTGAAGGACAGCTTCACCGTGCGCTGCGCGTTGCGCCCGGCCGCGCTTTCCTTTGGCGCGTCGTCCTTCGGCGCTTCCCTCGCGCTCTGACGCGCTGCTTCTTCCGCGATACGCTCCGAACGTTCGCGCTGAATCTGCCAGTCGGAGAAGCCGCCGACGTACTCGCGCCACGCGCCGCCGCCTTCGGCCGCGAACACCGACGTCACCACGTTGTCGAGAAACGCGCGGTCGTGACTCACCAGCAGCACGGTGCCGTCGTAATCCACAAGCAGTTCCTCGAGCAGTTCGAGCGTGGGAATGTCGAGGTCGTTGGTCGGTTCGTCGAGCACCAGCACGTTGGCGGGACGCGCGAACAGCCGCGCCAGCAGCAGGCGGTTGCGCTCGCCGCCTGACAGCGAGCGCACCGGCGAACGCGCGCGCTCGGGCGCGAACAGGAAGTCGCCGAGATAGCTCATCACGTGCTTCTTCACGCCGTTGACTTCGACCCATTCGCTGCCGGGGCTGATTGTGTCCGCGAGCGATTTGTCGAGATCGAGCTGCGCGCGCATCTGATCGAAATACGCGACCTGAAGGTTGATGCCGACCCGCACGCGTCCGTCGTCGGGCTGCAATTCGCCGAGGATCAGCTTGAGCAGCGTGGTCTTGCCCGCGCCGTTCGGCCCGACCAGACCGATCTTGTCGCCGCGCATGACGGTGGCCGTATAGCGATTGACGATGGTGCGCTCACCGAAGCGCTTGGTCACATCGATCAGTTCCGCGACGATCTTGCCGGACTTCTCACCCTGTCCGACGTCGAGCTTCACGTTGCTCTGCACATTGCGTCGCTCGGCGCGTTCCTTGCGTATTTCCACCAGCCGCGCAATGCGTCCGACGCTGCGCGTGCGGCGCGCTTCCACGCCCTTGCGAATCCACACTTCTTCCTGCGCGAGCAGCTTGTCGAACTTGGCCTGCTCAACCTGTTCGAGCTCGAGCTGTTGCTCCTTGCGCGTCTGATACGCGCTGAAATTGCCCGGATAAGACAGCAGCCGCCCGCGATCCAGTTCGACGATGCGCGTCGCCACACGATCCAGAAACGCCCGGTCGTGGGTGATGAACAGGAGGCCGGTGCGCAACGTGACCAGCAGTTCTTCGAGCCAGCGGATGCCGTCGAAGTCCAGGTGGTTGGTCGGCTCGTCGAGCAGCAAGATATCCGGCTGCTCGACGAGCGCGCGCGCCAGCGCCACGCGCTTTTTCATGCCGCCCGAGAGCGCGCCGGAGCGCGCATTGCCGTCGAGGCCGATCTGGTCGAGCGTGGTCGCGACGCGCGTGCGCCAGTTCCATGCGTCGCGCAGGTCGAGCGCCGTTTGCAGCGCGTTCATGCGCGTGAGCAAGGCGTCGTGCTGCGGGCCTTCGGGCGTATACGCGAGCGAATGGGCGACCCCGTCGTATCCGTCGAGCAGCGCGCGCGCCTCGGTGAGGCCGGAGGCGACGACATCGAACACGGAGGCGTCGAGATCGAATTCCGGCTCCTGCGGCACATACACCGTGGAGAGTTCGTTCTGACGCGTGACGAGGCCGTCGTCCGGGGCAGCGAGCCCCGCGACGATCTTGAGCAGCGACGACTTGCCCGCGCCGTTGCGCCCGATCAGCCCGACGCGCTCGCCTACTTCGAGGGAGAAGTTGGCATGGTCGAGCAATGCGACGTGGCCGAACGCGATCTGCGCGTCCGAAATGGAATAAAGCGACATAGGAGAGCCGTGGAAAAAGCGAACGGTGACACCGAAGTGTCACTCGGGGAACTCAGGGAATTATTTATTGTACCGTTCGCGCGCGGCCGGACGGCATAGGCCGCTGCGCGCGTAAAGCGCGGTTCGCGCGCTTACTTCACGTGGGCCTTGATGGTCGAATTCATCTCCGGCCCGTACGAGCGATGCGCGCCGTCGGCGAACTGCATCGTCAGCGTGTGGTCGCCGGGCGGCAGCTTGACATCGGTTTCGGTCTGACCCTTGCCGTAATGGATATGCGTGTCGTCGGCGGGCACCACAGTGCCCTTGGGCACCGAGCCGCCGTCGATGATCAGATGATGGTGGCCAGTGCCCTCGGTCATCGTGCCGGCGGGCGCGACCTTCATGCCGTCGACCCCGAACTTCACATGGACCGGACTCGTGACGGTCGCGCCGTCCTCCGGTTCGAGGAAATAGACACAGACACGCGCGGACTGCGCGTGCGCCACCCCATATTGCGAAAGCGCAATTGCGCCCGGAATCAGGACGCGCAAGAGTGTTTTCGTAAGCATTGTCTTCTCCTTGAGTCGACCTGGCGCGTCGTGTAGTCAGGCGCATGCGCCAGTCTCGTGCATCGCCGTGGAAGTCGGCCGCGCGCGGGCGTCGCCCTGCGCCGCGAACCGCGACCAAGGATACACCGGGCCCCGGCCGGTCCGCAGCAATGCTGGCTGCGTCGCCACTGCGGCAGCGTGACGCGCCGGGCCGCCGCGGCGCGGGCGGCGCGGAATTCCGGTAAGATGCGCCGCCTCGCGCCTGTCTGTGGATCGCGTGTTTCGCGACCCGCCGGCGCGCCCATCAGTCCAATCGATACAAAGAATCTGTCGTGAGCGAAATCATCGAATTCAAAAGCTGGGTCTGCCTGAATGAACTGCGGCTGGATCTACAACGAAGAGCAAGGCCTGCCAGACGAAAGCATCGCGCCGGGCACCCGTTTCGCCGATATTCCCGCCGACTGGCACTGCCCGGAATGCGACGTCGGCAAGGAAGACTTCGTCGTCGATTTCTGAACGTCCCGGGTTCAACTCCCGGCCTTTGACGCGGCCCTTGCCGGAGCCATCCCTAGCGCGCCACCGCGATGATCTCGCGGCTCGTTTCTTCGAGCGGCGCGCGATTCCAGTCCCCGTACCAGTCGATCTGCGTGAAGCCCGCCTGATTCAGCAACCGGGCGATCTCCTCGCGTGTCCAGAAAACGCAACTCGCTGTGTGTGGCGAGCGTGTCCGCTTCGCTTTCTCCGAACCGGTAGCGCGTCGTAAACGCGACGCGGCCGCCCTAACCCTAATGGAGCGGGTAAAGCGAGTTCGTGCCAGACCTCGACCACGGTGCCATCCGGCGCATTCACGCGCCGCATCGATCGCTCGGGCGTCCACGCCTCCCACGCCCGCGCCGCCGGATTGCGGCTCTCGAACGCGATGCGCCCGCGCGACGTGGCCTGTCATCAGCGGCAGATCGACCGGGCCGGTGAACGCGAGCGCGCGCACATCGCCTTCGATCCACACGTCACGCGGTCGCCGTCCGGACAATGCCGCGCCACCTGCAACATCCGCGCCGAAGGATCTATCCCCGTCACGCGATATCCGCGCTGCGCCAGTTCGCAAGCGAGCAGCCCGGTGCCGCAGCCGAGATCGGCGATATGCGCGGCGGATTCCGCCAGAGCGACGTAGAACCTGGTGTCCGGACCGGCGGGGTTGAGCGCGTCTTAGAGCGCGACGATGCGCGCATCCTCATAAGGCGAGACGGGAGATGAGGTCATGAGGCGGGTCTGATAGGCGAGCGCATCGCGCATCGGCTGGCTGCGGACCATGATGGGACCGCTGAACGGGGTATCGAGATCGAGGATGACGAGCACCGCCGACGCGATCGACAACGCGCCCAGCATGATCGTCACGAGCGAGAACGCATTGCGCGGCGCGATCAGCCCGAAGCACAGGAAAATGATCAGCAGCCAGCTGACCAGAATGCGCTCGAACGGATACGAGATCGAGCCTTTCGCCTCCTCGATCAGCTTCCAGCGCAGCGCGATCAACTGATCGAAGCGCGTCGTGCTGTCCTGTGCGAGCTTCTGGTAATAGGGATCGGCGGGACGCAGCAGGCACACGTCCGCCTGCGCGCGGTTCAGCAGATCGCCGAGTGCGCGGCTCGCGAGATTGTCGTCCTTGACCGAAATCGGATCGACGATCGGATAAAAGTCGCCGGGCGGGCGCGGTTCGAGTGGCCACGTGCTCGCGATGGCCGCCGCCGTGTACTGGCGCAGCAGGCCGCGCGCGGTCGAGTTCGGGGCCGTAGTCGCGCATCGCGTAATCCAGTTCGATGATCGAAGACGCGAAGCTGCGCACGTCGGTATTGATAGTATCGAAATCCGTCTTGGTCGACGCGGTTAGCAAGCCCGGTACCAGCGCCGCGAACGTGACCAGCATGCCGACCAGCAATTGCACGAGCTGCACCGTCTCCTGCGCCTTGTGCTCTTCCGGCAACAAAGGCCGCACGAGTACGCCGAGCGCCGTGCTTGTGAGCAGCAGCACGAAAACGAAACGAGCACCGCGGATTCGATCTCGGTCATGGACGCGCGAACCGTCCGACGAAGGAAGTGGTTCGCATTTATGGGAGGGAAAGCGCCCGCGCTCCAGCTTATCCGCTGGACGACACCTCGACAAAGCTCTCCCGCGTGGGCGTTTCGACGCGCGGCGCGTGCGGAAAGGCTTGCGTTGGCGTGGCCACGCGGCTATAGGCTATTGTGCCGAGTCGCGAGATTCACATCTGATTGTTGCGCGGAAACGATGCTGCGCCGCACCCAGGGCCTGCATATCATCCCGCCGGTATCGATCGGCCCATCCGAAATTTGACATGCAATCGTTGAGGTTGCGAACAATGGAGGCCTGGAGATAAAGAAGAATTCCACAGCCATCTGGAATTTCGCTGCTGCTCGGCCTGTTGATGTCGAACATACTGAGAGCGGGCGATAACCTCGGGCTGCCGCTGCCGGATATCGGTGCATCGGCGAATCTCGCAACCTCCAAGTTTACGCTGAAGGACTTCGTGAGCCACATGGTGCCGCGCTCCTTCGCCGAATCGATGGCGAACAACGAGATTCTGCAGATCGTGGTGTTCTCGATGTTCTTCGGCGTGGCGCTTGCCACGCTCGGCAAAAAGGTCAAAGTGCTGCTCGACGCCATCGACCAGTTGTCCCACGTCATGCTCAAGATCACCGGCTACGTGATGAAGCTCGCGCCGCTGGCCGTGCTCGCCGCGATGGCCGCTACGGTTGCCGTCAACGGTCTGTCGATCCTGCTCAAGTTCGCAGTCTTCATGGCCGACTTCTACTTCAGCCTGATCCTGCTGTGGGGCCTGCTCACGCTGGCGGGCTTCTTCTTCCTCGGCAAGCGCGTGTTCAAACTGCTCACGCTGATCAAGGAAGCGTTCATGCTGTCGTTCGCCACGGCGAGTTCGAAAACCGCGTATCCGAAGATTCTCGACGCGCTCGACCGCTTCGGCGTGAAGCGCAAGATTTCGAGCTTCGTGATGCCGATGGGCTATTCCTTCAATCTCGACGGCTCGATGATGTACTGCACCTTCGCGTCGCTGTTCATCGCGCAGGCGTACAACATCCATTTGTCGCTCGGCACGCAGCTTACCATGCTGCTGATCTTGATGCTGACTCCAAGGGCATGGCGGGCGTGCCTCGTACATCGCTGGTCGTGATCGCGGCGACGCTCAACCAGTTCAACATTCCCGAGGCGGGTCTCTTGCTGATTCTCGGCGTCGATACGTTCCTCGACATGGGCTGCTCCGCGACCAATGCCGTGGGCAATTCGATCGCGAGCGCGGTGGTCGCCAAGTGGGAAGGCGAACTGATATCAGAAACCGATGCCGTCGCGAACGAGGCGCGCATCGAAACCGAGCAGGACACGACACTGGCGCATCCGGCGAAGGTCTGTCGCAACGACGCGATGACGGAGGAGCAGTCACGATGACGCAGTGCTTATCGGCTTCGCAAAGGCGCGCGGGTCTGCTGTCCGCGCTCGCCCTGGCCTTCGCGTGCGTGTTCGCCGTTGCATTCGATGCGCCCGATGCTCGCGCCGCCGCCGACGTGCAGGCGCCCCGCCCCGTCAACGACACCTTCGCGCCGACTACGCTCTCGGGCACGCTCGCGAAGGTGCGCGACAGCGGCACGATCGCCATCGGTTATCGCGAGGCATCGGTGCCGTTTTCGTATCTCGGCGCACGCAAGGCGCCCATCGGCTATTCGATCGAGTTGTGAAAGGCGCTGGTGTCGTCCATCGAGGATGCGGTCAACCGCAGCCTGACCATCCGGTAGGTGCCCGTCACGCCTGAGAATCGCATCGATGCGGTGACGAGCGGGTGCGTGCACCGTCCAGCTGTGAACGTGCAGCGCCTTGCCCAGCACGATGCGCGTGCCCGAACCCGCGAGGATATGCATGGAGATAGATCTAGATCTGCATGCTCACACGTCCGAGTTTGCCGAGCCAGTCGATGCGAAGCCGCGCCGTCCAGACCGATACGCAGATGGTCGCGGCGATGCCGAAGCACGCGAGCACCAGCGAAAAGACGCCGGTGCACTCGTAGTTCAGGCCGAACGTGACATGGAACACGTACTCGAGCACGGCGAAGACGGCGACGATCAGCGCGATGGCACCCACGCCGATCGACTCGAGCTTGCGCACGAACGGCATGAAGCAGGCCCCCGCGATATAGAACACCGCGAAGCGCGTGATGAAGTCGACGTTAAAGCCTTCGCCGATCGGCCCCTGAAACAGAGACAGGACCACGGTGATCGCGAGAATCAGGAACGGCCAGCCGCGTTTGTACGCTTCGCTCCAGTAGAGCAGTGCGAACAGCACGACGTTCATGAACAGCGCATACAGGAACCAGAACTGATCATGCGGACGCACGTACATGGTCTGCATGTCGGTGACCGTCGCGTTGCCATTGGTGTAGCGCGACAGCAGAATTTGAATGGCGTCCTGAGTCGTCGACCAGATGGCGAACGGATAAACGAGCGTATCGACCTTGTTGCCGACGAAGTGCAACGTGCCGCGCGATTCGATTGACTTGACGAAGAACAGCCCCCGGACAGGAAGAAGAACAGCGGCATGTGGAACGCGTAGATAAGGCTATCCGTCAGCCCATACAGGCCGCCGTGCATATGGATGCCCGCACTGTTCAAACCACGGTTCACGTGCCCGAACACAACCAAGATGATGCCAATGCCCTTGGCATCATCCACCCAGTTTTCTCTCATGTGATTTCAACGTTTGGTAACGAGCCGCCCGGCTCAGGCGAGCAAGTCGTGTTCATTCTGGATGACCCAATCCGTCATGCGCGGCGCTGCGGCCGGACCCAACGGAGGAGTCTGCGCGTCACCTGCTGCTGCGCGACGGATTCGTCGACGCATATGCTTCGTGTTTCAGCGTGTCTCGACCGAACGAACCGTGCGAAAAATGCACCATACCCGTTTTTATTTTTTCACACTACCCAGCGTTGCACCGGCAATGTGCGGCGCGCCACACATAGCAATTTTTTCTAGTGCTTGGCATTTATTTTTTATTCGTCCGACCGTTCGCTCCGGGCTTACGCTGCGGGCATGTCCGCGTCCGTACGTCGATGCCGCCGTTCCACGCAAGGCAGCGTAACCATAATGTAAAATAACAGGCCCATCACGCCAGTCAGCGTATTCGTGAAGGCCATCAGCGCGACAATGCCGAGCGACGATGTCCGCGCCGAACAGAATCGTCCCCGGCCAGCCGAGCACGTAGGGCACTTCCAGCACGCCGCTATCGAAATCGAGCACCGCGCCCTGCTCCGACGACAATTTCGAGCCGACGCCGGTCACGCCCAAACCCTTGCCCAGGAAATTGACCTGCATCTCGTTGAAGAACTTGTCGTAGACGCCGGTGCGCGCCTCGAAGCTCGCATCGTCCTTGAGGTCCGTGATGGACGACAGAAGCTTGGTGACGCCGTTGGCGGCTTCCTGCATCAGGGCGAACGGCACGGCGGCGAGCATCAGCGCCATCACACCGACCAGCAGGTTGCGGCGCTGCCGGCCCTTGAGACTGAAGATCAGGAACACCACGCCGATCACGAGACCGCCGAGGCTGCTGCGCACCAGCGTCAGGAACAGCGCCGGCATGGCCGTGACGATGCACAGAAAGGACAGCCGCGTGCCGGTCGAGAGCGCGACCAGCGCGCAGCATATCAGCATAACTGAATACGGGCCCGACGAGTTCATCGGCCCGAAAATGCGCAAGCCGAACGGCTCGGCCACGCCCTGCGTGAGCAGGCCGGAATTGAGCACCCAGAACCCATCCCAGGCAGGTGGATTCACGTACTGCACGAGCCCGTAGACGGCGATCACGGTGCTGCCCGCGAGCAGGGTTTAGTCTCATCACCTCGCGAATTTCGTCGTAGCGCTCCCATTCGGTCAGCGCTGCGACGACCAGCAGAATCGGAAAGGTCCAGTAGACGAGGTCGTAAGTCGCGGCGAACAGGCCCGCGTTCAGCACGCCCATTACGAAACCGTAGAGAATGCCCACGCCGGTCAGCAGAAAGGGCACCGTACGGCGTTGCAGCAGCATGTCGCTGCCGCTTCACCAGCAGCGGCAGCGACACATGACCGAAACCAGCAGCGGCGTCACCATGATCAGGCTTTGGCCGCTGAACGCGCCCGAATAAAAGTCGGCCACGCGCCGCACTTCGGGCGCGAGCATGAACGGCCAGACGACGAAGGAGAGATATCGCGCGAACAAATGGCGCAGCAGCAGGAACGCGACGACCACCGCACCCGCGAAGAACACCAGTTCCAGCCGCCGCCCCTGATGCGCGAGCGCGAGCGCCACGCACGCGATGCCGTACAGGCCGATCGTGCGGCGGATCCATCGCGAGATTGCCAGCGGCGCGGACGGCGCGGGGATGTGGCACCGGACAGTTGCGCCCGCACGCCCGGATTGCGTCAAAGACTCGCCTGGAGCCAGGTTCAATGCACCGTCTCGCGACATATCGGCTCTCACGACGATTCGTTTGGAACACTCACCCGAGGATGAACGAAGCCCGATCCGCCCGCGCGTTTGCGTGGGTCGGGCGCCTGTTGGAAGCATCGAACGATATCAATCGGCAAATGAGAGGTCGGTACGCGAACGCACAATCACTTTTTTGTGCGGTACGGCGGGTGTCAGGACGCCGCGTGTGCGACTTCGTCGGCGATCAGCCTGCGAAACCGCTGCAGCACGGCGAGACTCACCGTGAGATCGTTCAGCAGAAGTTCGGAATCCTCGGTGTCGCGACCGGTTAGGCGCAAGCGTTCGCGCTGTTCGGCGACATAACGCTCGCAATCGATGATGCGTAAGTTCAGATTCGCCAGTTCTGTTTTCGGCTCGGACATGGGTGGACTCCCCAGATGCACATGCGACACGCGCTGCACGCGCGGCCTGAACGTCGGATGGTACATGACGAAGCCTCCGCCCGGACGCGGCGCGCTTTCGTCTAGACATGGCCGCCGTTTCCGCCGCGTCTGGATGGCGTGGCGCGGCCGCTATCCCGACCCTGCGGCACGGCCGATGCAGCCTGGCCTACCGCATTGGCATGGGGGACGAACCATCGGATACGGTGTATCTTCGGATGACGCACCCTGGTGCAACCCACGCGCACACGCTCCACCGGCTCGGGAGACTGCAATGAAAAACAGTATGCACGACAGGCGCACCGTCACCCTCAGCATTCATCGCACGGCGAACGGTGAGTGGGCGGGTACGCTTTCCAACACCTGTACAGACCGGAGACATGGGTAACACCCAAGGCACGCTGGCGGAGATTCCGGCGTGCGCCTCGCCGGTCGCGCTCGAGCAGGCTGCGCGTCAGACTGGCGTGGTGTTCCATCGCGTGAGCTTCGAAGGGCTGAACCGGATCCAAGAGGAAGCACAGGCGCTGGCGAAGGCCGAAGCCGATCTCGACGCAGGCAATCGGCGCATCCGGCGCCAGTGCGAATTGATCGTGAAACTGGAACGAGACGGTCACGACACTTCGACGGCGCGCGCAGTGCTGGCCACGCTCGAGGACGCTCAGACGGCCATGGTCGATCACCGCAAGCTGATCGCCCTGCAACTCGAGCGACTGGGCCGCTCCGGCGGCGACGGCCTGAACTGAGACGTCGATAAAACGCGTTCAGCCGCGCTTGCGGTCGATCATCTGCAGCAGACGGCTGCGATCGGCGGGAATCGAAGGCCGGATTCTTGAGCCCGAGCGTCGCGAACAGGCCGGCGCACGCGTCGAGACTGGCCTCGTGCTCTTCACTACCGCGCTCGAACTCGCGATTGGCCTGCGCGATGTAGATCATGAGGGTGTACTCCAGCTCGCGCACCCATTCGATGTAGGGAAGTTCGTTCAAAGCGATATCCGGTCGGAGGACGGGCCTGACGCTGGCCACCGCGTTGCGACGAAGCAATCCTACCGCGTTCGCGCGCGATGAGGCCGCCGAGACATCTGATCGATCGGCATTCCATTCAACGGCGATCAACCCACGCCGAGTTCCTTGTTGAGTTGCAGCACGGCGGCGCTCACATCGGCGGGCAGTCCGATCATCTGCTCGCCGCGCTGCGCGGCCGATGGCAGCGGGATCGCGCGGCGCTCGTCGTCGAAATAGAACGCGAGCGCGTCGATTAGCGCGTCGAGCGCCAATTCATGGGCTTGCTCGGGCGAATCCGGCCTGGGATAGCGCTTCGGGGATGTCGCGGAACGAGATCGCCAGATTGACCGTGTCTGGCTCGAACTTCGCGGGGTATCGCAGATTGGCGCTCATCGTGCGTGTCCTCGAGTAGGCGCCTGAGAGAGGCGCGCGCCGCATGACGCACGGGCGTTCGGCAACGTGATTCAGCGTGCGGAAACAGGATGCTTCTACTGATGGTGATGATGGCGCGTGACGCGATGGCGCGCCGCGCTGGTCCCCCCGGCAGGAATCGAACCTGCATCTAGCGCTTAGGAGGCACTCGTTCTATCCATTGAACTACGGGGAGCGGACCGTTGTCGCCTTGTCGCCGTGGGGCGGCGAGCGAGCGCAGAGTATAGCAAACGGGGCGCGTCCTTCGGCGTGAGGCGGCGATTCCGGACGGCTCCGTCCGCAAAACGGCCGATCGAGGGTTTTCCTCTATCAAGTTTCCGCCCTGCGCGCCGCCATCGCGCATAGGACCTCTATACCGAAACCACGACGCAGCAGGGCGCGTTTCTCGGCCCTCCTGGCGGGATCAAGACCTGACGCATCTCGAACAGATGCTGCGACGCTTTTTGTCGTGCAATACCGGCAGCTCCGCGCTGCCGACATCGTACTGGCGCGAGCGGATCGCGGCCGTCATCGCGCAGGCTCATCTATCGCCAACGCAGATTCAGACCGTGCATCGGCTGTATTTGTGCCTCGATATTTTCGACCGAGTGAGCCGCGAACCACCGGTGGCGCACGACACCGCCCTGCCGGCCGCCGCCACAGGTTAAAGCACTAGGGTCTGTTTTCATTCGATGAAATGTGTTTACATCTTGTCTTTTGCATG
>LFJI01000149.1 GCA_001235855.1 Candidatus Burkholderia brachyanthoides | reverse complement strand
ACCTCCCTCCAACGTCTCGCCGTGCCTGCCTCGGTTACCTTATGCAGGGGCGACTCAGTAACAATTGCGGGCCTTAAGCAAAGAGAATAGATATCCGCCAAACGGCACCGGCGGACACGTTCTCGGCGTTTACAAAGATTGGTTATTTCCGTGCTCAGAACTTCGCTGTTCCTGCAAGAACCAAATCATTGTCATCGGACGAAATTCCAACAAATACTTGGAAGTTTCCACTAGGCGTTTTCCATTTGGAGGAAGCTTTATCCCAAATATCGAAAGGGTGACTTGAGGCGTCAGGGTCAATAACGATGCTCACAGTTTTATTTTCTCCTGAATTCAACCATACCTTTTGGAAGCCGACAAGTCGCTTAGGGGGCTCGTCATTGCCCGCTGGCATACTGATATATATCTGCGGTACCTCCGCACCATAAACTTTCCCCACATTTTCTACGGAAAGTTGAACGGAGATCGGGGACCGCCTGTTCGCCTTAGCTTGTGAAACGTTCAAGTTTGATAGCTTGAAGGACGTGTACGATAATCCAAATCCAAAATGAAAGGTCGGCTTTATATTGTTCTGCTCATACCAGCGATAGCCAATATTGAGCCCCTCGGAATAGACGACAGTTGGTTCGCCATTCACTGGGATTCCAGGAAATTGGTTCGGCGCACTCGTGGGCCATGAGTTATCTTGCGCTGGAAACGTGACAGGTAGTTTGCCGGAAGGATTTGCTAGTCCGAGAATCAAATCCCCTAGAATATTTCCACTTTCTTGACCAGGAAACCAAGTCTCTAAGACCGCTGGTACGGAGCTAATCCAGCTAGTGACGATGGCAGAGGAGTTATCGTTCAAAATGACGATAGTCTTAGGATTGACGGCCGCTACCTCTCGAATCAGCTCATCCTGATTGAAGCTCGGACTGATCGATGTACGATCGCTTCCCTCCGATGAAGTCGTGCCAGTTATTACGATTGCGACATCAGCTACTTTTGCAGCTTGAACGGCGGCGGAAAAATCTGAAGGAGTAGACCCGGTCACATTGATTTGGTTGACTGATGCATTCGCCCCAATCTTGACTAGCGAATTCCTGACTCCTTGAGCCGGTGTCACTCTGAGCAATGGATTAACCTTGGAACTACCTCCCCCTGCGTAGGCTGAATCGATTAACGGTGATCGGCCAATTAAAGCGATTGATCTAATTGATTTTCCGTCAATTGGAAGTACTGGTGACAACCCTGCGTTTTTCAATAATACGGCTCCTTGCTCTCCTACCTGCCTTGCCATTGAAGCCCCTGCGTCAACGTCAATCGGCGAGATTTGAAGAAGATGATCAAAAGCGCCAAACGTGAACATTTGAATGTAGCGGCGGGTCAAGGCCGCGTCAAAGTCTTTTTCAGCCAAAGTTCCGGCGCTTAGGGCGGCCTGCAATTTAGCGACACTCCACTGTCCAGGCGTATTCATCGTAAGGTCCATTCCCGCCTTCATCGTGTCGACAGTCGTATAGTTCGCACCGAAATCTGACTGGACAAAACCGGAGAATCCCCATTGCCCGCGGAGTACTCCTGACAAGAGCGGTTGGTTTCCGCACATCGAATATCCATTGACCCAGTTATACGAACACATCATTGACGCGACCTTGGCGTCTCTAACAGACATTTCAAACGGCAACAAGTACAGTTCGTGCAAGACACGGTCATCTATTACTTCCCTGATCGTTTTCCTGTGGGTCTCTTGCTCGTTTGCGACAAAATGTTTGGCCATTGCGATGATATTCTTGCTTTGTATGGCCTTGATTTCAGCGACTGCCATGGTGCCGGCTAGAAAAGGATCTTCCCCAAGGTACTCAAAATTTCTGCCTCCCAACGGATTTCGAGCTAGGTTCATCCCAGGTCCCTCAATCTCTTGATAACCGAGATTGTTCGCCTCAGTCGCCATGGTCGTGCCTATGTTCGCGGCGATGGAAGGGTCGAACGACGCGGCCATTCCGATAGACGACGGAAAGGCAGTCGCCTTGTCCGAACAGTCGTTTCCGCCAATACCTACTGGGCCGTTTGTTATGCGAAACAATGGGATCTCTAAAGCCGGAATGCCAACTACATGTCGTCCGCCTTTGGCGCAGAAAGACGTGTCGTCAATATTTCCGCTCAGTTGCTGTACTTTTTGCGGGAGAGACATGGCGGTAACAAGGAGGGATGCTCGTTCCGTTGGAGTGACGCACTTGTTCATCCAAGGGTGAGCGGGATTGTAAGACGCCTGACAAGTTTGGCCTCCAGAATTTCCCGTAGAGGTTCCTCCTGTGCCGCTACCAGCCGTCGTGCCGCCTCCCGTTGCTGCGCCACTGCCAGTCGACGTTCCACTACCATTACCGTTGCCGGCAGATGCACTTGCGACGCCTGCGCCGGAAACGCTCGCCCCCTGAGACGGGCTAGTCTTCTCGTCGTCAGCACTATGCCCACCACACGCGCCAACGAGCAACGAAGTTGCAACGACAGACAAAAATAATCCGCGATTCATACAGTCTCCAAGTAGTGGTTATCCACAACGCTCACTGCGCAGGCGATGGACAGGCTGGATCAACAAGATGGCTTAAATAGGCCTAATATTCGAAGTGGTGCTGCTGACTAAATTAGCTTGTGCGTTGTGTATAATTAAGTTTTTGAAAATATTTCTGGATTGTGATTTTGCTAAATCAAGCGCCAGGAATGTAGCCAGTCAGGAACACTTGGCGGGCGGCTCTGTCCGTTTTGATCGTTGACTTCTCGCTTTTTAGAGTAGTTTAAATTTTCTGATCGACAAGCTTGATACCGTAATCGGCCAGCATCGATATGAAGCTGAGGATATCGGCAGTAAGATCTGGTCACTCATTCTTGGCTAATCTGATGCCAAGAAATGTCTCAGGTGACCGTTCCAGATTCCAGCTGGCGTGCTCTCAATTTATTACGATCTCTGTACCACGAGCGCGTATCGTTGGAGGCAAGATTGCCTTTCGTAAAATATTCCAATTCACTTGTGCAAGATAAATTGCACCACCCCTTAACTCGTGCGGGATTTCTTTAAATCCGTATCCGTTTATCCGACATCACATATCGAAATCGCAGTCTGCTGATGTGGTGTTGCGTCCGACGAGCAGAGCTTGACCTACATGAGCCCAATCATGTCGACTTATTCGGGGCACCGAGACGATGCAGCTCCATGCCGCTCGTCCACGATTTACAATTTCGAACAGAACTTGAGGATGAGTCGCGGCGCTGATTCGGAGCATTTTCGCCAAGCTTAGCGGGTGTTGTGACTGTGTTGGATTGCTTGGGAGACCGGAGTTTTACCTGTCAGACTCGAGAACACGACTAATGAGTCTCTAAGGTAGAGCGGTCACTACAGCTTTCTCCATCACGTCCAGCGAAACACAGCGCTGCGACGACGATACCAAAGGTCGCTCCAATAAAAAAGCCTCCAGCAAATATCGCTAGCATCATGGCTCACAAATCCTGGTAAATTTAAAATGGTCCCGGCGGACAAGGAAAAGTGGTAATGAGCCACCGATCTGCCGTCAGCGTGAACTCGCTGACCACACTGCCACCGCGTGTGTGGAAAACTGCTTGGCGATGTGCTGGTCACAACGACATGAGGTCCTAGTAAGATAAATAAGATGCTCCGCCGTCGAACTCTTACCATTGATATCCAACCCGGCACCGACTCCGACAGTGCTTCTTGTATCGCCCGTCAGACTTCCCTTGACCATCCAACGACCACTATCCGAGAGATGAGAAACCCCGATCGCCAACGCTCCCTCATCGCGATACGAACCAACGCCGGTAAAAACCATGCCGCGCCCTGGTGCGGATGCTTGCGGAAGGTTCGCCTGCCAAGGCGGCAGCCGTTCCAGTATTTGCATCGCGCCAAACGCGATCAACTCGTTTATCGGTATAACCGTTAGCCGAATTAGTTACACTAGTCAAAGCCTGATTCAGTTGATCTACGTTGACAGCGTCAGTAGGCGCAGTTCCGACGCCAATGTTATCAATGTTATGAATCAGAGTTGGAGTACCGTTTGAACCGAGCGTGATACTCCTAGTATTGGTCGTGCTGTCCGGGTTGGTATCGTATTGAACGGAACTACTTTTTACCGCGTTTAATTGGCTCACGTTCACAGCGTCGGTAGCCAACGTTCCCGATGCGACATTGGTAACTTGACGTTCATGTCCACGTGAGCCGACGGACACCGAGTTGCTTCGATCCGCTAATGAGTTCGCTCCAATTGCTACAGTATTGTTGCCGCTGCGTTCGCGTTCGTACCTACCGCGAGACTGCTGGTACCAACTTGCTACTGCGCCAGATCCTCCTGCGGAGTTAGCGCCCGTTGAGCTTGGCTTGGCAGTCCCATTGGCAGCATTCACCTGGAAAAATCCATCTTTCCCCTGTTGAAGGCCCTGGATCGCAGATGAGTTCTGCTGCGATTGTTGCGTTGCAGATCCGGAGCTAACTTTAAGTGCTTCAATGGCTTGATTGGTCGCGTAAAGTTCGGAACCGTTAACAGCGTCGGTAGAGGTTGCTGAAACGCGTCCCGCTGCGAGGTTGGTGAGCGTGCGTTCCTTACCGGCGTCGCCGATAGAGACTGTACTAGTCGGACTGGCTCCGGCGACTGCGTACGACTGGCTATTGATCGTAACAGTTGCTGTCCCTATAGCTCCTTGCGTCCGTGAATTTGCGCCGAGTGCCACATCACCTACATTAGCAGCCTGCGAATTTGAGCCTAATGCGACGCCGTGGCTAGAGTTGGCGGTCGCTGTATCACCTACCGCAATAGATCCCGCGGCACCTGTGGTTGACGTGTTACCAACTGCAACCGAGCCTTGACCAACAGCCTTGTTCTGGTTACCCAAGGCGGCTACTGCCCCGTCGGCTTTGTTGCCAGCAGAGGCGTTCTGCAAGCCGTCGCTATTCGCAATATTATTCCTGCCTTGCGCAATCGCTCCGTTCCCACTTGCGTAATTCGCATCGCCGAGCGCTAATGCGCCGTTGCCGAAAGCGGCGCTGCCCGAGCCAATGGAAATGGAAATTCCTCCGTCGGCCTTCACGCTGTTGCCAATCGCAATTGAGCCATCGGACTGCGCCACAGAAGATCCGCCGATTGCAACGCTATTCGTACCGAGCGCTTGGCTGTCCCCCAAAGTTGAGCTTGTGTGGAAATAAGTGATTCCCGCTCCTGAGTTAATACCACCCAAGTACTCATTTAGCCCGTCGGTGTAGGCCTTGATGCCATCTAAGGTCGTATTGATGTTATCAAGACTATCAAAGGTATATGTCGCAAGATTTCCCGTATATGCCGCAAGACTCACTAAATGCTGATTCGTGTCATTCAGTTGCGATCCATTAACTGCGTCGGTCGACTTTGAAGTAATCGAGCCGGGGGCTACATTGGCAATTTTGTGCGGCTTACGCTTCGATGTACCTTGGGCCATTACAGGGGTAGATACGATTGTTGCAGTCACCAACAACGTCAACACCGCACAGAAAACCCTCGTGCGTCGGATAAAATTGAATTGTATCTCCAAACCCTGATTCGAGATCGACTTTTGGATAATTGGATCATCTTGCAATCGACTAAGACGTGACAGTCTCTTAATTGATGTAAATTCTCTCTTAGTCTCGGAGGTAATAAGTTTTACAGATGAATATGAGTTCATTTTTAAATTCCCCTTAGACGTTATGTCATTAATCAACTCTTAAAAGAGTGAGCCACTTTCTTCGTTTTGAATGAAAAAATATTTAATGATCTACGATGTCTTAATTAACAAAGTCTGCTTCCATCGGCGCTCTATTGAGAGGGATGTGGAAGTTGCTTGGCGCGCAAGACACGTTCGCAAGACACGTTCAAATTTCCCTGAACCCAATCTATTCCGGATTCGAAGACCGTCCGCATGTCTTCGTCACATTCAACACCCTCTGCTACTACGCACGGTGCTAGGTGGTGGCAAAATGCCGCAAGCTTCTGCAGCATCAGAAGATCGGGTTTGCCCCGCCAACTGCCGAGTAGCCAACTTGCGTCTAGCTTAATGACGTCAGGCCGTAAAGCGCGTGCAAACGCCAAACTACTGTAGCTAACACCGAAGTCATCCAAAGAGATGCGGCAACCTAGATCCTTTAGTCGGCGCGCGAATTCGACTGCAGCATCGAAATCGTTGATGGGAGCCGTTTCGGTTATTTCTATAGTCAAACGTGCTGCAACGTCGGGGTCGTCCGCCAATCGATCGAAAAATGATAGCCACCAACCGTCGATGACTAAGCTTCGTGCCGAAATGTTGCAACCCAAAACCGCCGTTCGATCACTTTCAAGTCGACCTAAAACTGCGTCGACAACAACTCTATCCAGAGCTCGTACAAGACCCAGCCGCTCAAGCACGGGAATAAGGCGCGCTGCGCCTGCGCCATCGGGTAAGCCTGTTACCCGTAGGAGGGCTTCGGAATAAAGCAAGATCAATGGTTGGTCGTAGCGAACGATAGGCTGAAACGTAAGGCTTACGCGTCCCTCGGCAAGCGACCTCTCGAACGCAACCGCTAATGCCATATCTCGCTCGTAGCCTAGGCGCCATTTCGAACCGAACTGGGGCAATGCTAATTGGGGACCCAAAGCCACTAGAGCGCTCAATTTCCCCCGGGTAGTGAAATCCACTGCTCTCACCTCCAAAGCCGCGATGGTGTATAGACTCGACGGTCACAACGGGAAGAGCGCAATGATTGTCGACCATCACAATAGACGCTGCCAATTCGACCTGCCAACGCTCCACTCGCGATAGCTGGTCTAGTTCTGACGCGAGCGGGGCAGTATTCACATTGCGGAGAAGGGAAGCCATAAACCGGGCCTCGCCTAGCTCGGTCACTGTGCCCCCCACAGGCGAGCGCGCACTTGCAATACTCTCATCGCCTCAGCTGCGAGCGAATCGCCATAGGCGGCCTTCAGATGAGCATAGTTGTGCAGTTCCACCATCAAGTATTTACTCTCTACCCGCTCAACGCTTTTCATACAAGTCCCTTTCAGGGAGAATATGAGGAAATTGGAAATGCGGCATCCGCGCTGCAAAGAGTTGCCATTTCGCTTGGCCGGAAAAGACAATGGGGGCAAAATGGTCCTTTTCGTCAGGGAGGGTTGTCTAGATTAGGTCACGGTACAACGGGTTCGGTCGTTTCGTTCAGATGGTTACACAATGACCATATGTGCATCGATCGCCCCCCCTTGCTCGTCTCGACCTGCCTCTGAGCGCAGACGTGGATAGGGTAGCCCCTTCCTTGCGGAAGAGGAGTCCCCCTAGGAACCGTACGTGCGAG
>LFJI01000148.1 GCA_001235855.1 Candidatus Burkholderia brachyanthoides | reverse complement strand
CAGGACCCAGTCCTCAGCGGCCTAGCCGAATAACTGTCCAACTTTGCGGGGTCAGCTTAAAAAGCGGGCTTTTTTGCATCGGTACGGCACGCGGCGCCGCAACTCAGAAGCGCGTCTCTCGCGCCACGCGCAGGAACGTATCGAGCAAGGGCGTGCAATCGAGCAACTCGTCGCCGCCCGCGCGATGGAATTCCGGATGCCACTGCACGCCGACCACGAACGGCGCTTTCCGGTAGCGCACCGCCTCGATGATGCCGTCCTCCGCCGACACCGCCTCGATGTTCAGATCGCGGCCGAGCGTTCTCACCGCCTGATGGTGAATCGAGTTGACGAGCGCATCGCGCTGATTCGGGAACATATTGACGAGGGTCGAACCGTCCGGAAAGCGGATCGAGTGACGATGCTGGTCGTACTGCTCGTTGACGTGAATGCCCGCCGTCGGCACATCGGTGGCGATATCGCCGTACAAGGTGCCGCCGAACGCCACGTTGATCAGCTGACAGCCGCGGCACACGCCGAGCACCGGCTTGCCCGACTCGATGAATTCATGCAGCAGTTCGAGTTCGTACATGTCGCGCACGCGATCGCCCGGCCATTCGGGGCGCGTCGTGACTTCCTCGTATGACTGCGGCGAGACGTCCGCACCGCCTTGCAGCAGCAGACCATCGAGATGTTTCGCGTAGTCGCGCAGGCGGATATTGCTCGTGTGCAGCATGCCCTGATGCCCGACCGTCGGGATCATAAACACCAGCACGTCGCGCGACATGACCCAATGCGCGATAGATTCCTCCAGATATTGCAAGGTCTTGCCGCGCAGCCCCTTCGCCCCCGGTTCCGGGTGGAAGATCCGCGCCGACACGCCGATGCGTAGCGTGCGCTGCGTCATGCGCTGCCCCGCGCGATCGAAAATCTGCCGCGCACGCGCCGTGATCACACTGCCGAACACCGACCACGCGGAATCCGATTGCTTCATGTAAGCGTGTTGCGCCTGCGCGCCCGCCTGTTGCTGATGAGGCGGCATCTGCGGCGGATTGAGCGCGCCGAAATCCGCCGCGGTGCTGATTTCGGGCGTAAAGCCCTTCGGCGCGGGTGACACGGTCGCGGGTTCTTCGATCACCGTTTGCGTTCCCGCGATGGCGGCTTCCGCTTCGGTCGCGGCTTCGAGATTTTCCGCGAGGCTGGTTTTCGCATCGACGCTGGGCGGCGCTTTCGCGCGCACCGTCGCGTCCTGCGCGGATTCGCGCGTATCGTCGCGCCGGGCTTGCGGCGGATAGAGCGGCTCGACATTCGATGCGCTCGAAGGCGCATCCGTCGAGGCGCGCTCGCTAGCGCTCGCCTTCGGGCCGGGCGCTGACGCCTGGACAGCCGCTTCGGGCGGCGCCGTGCGGTTCGCCTGACTGGCGGCGCCGGCTGTGCTGGCAGCAGCGGGCCGCTGCTGCGCGCCGTCCTGCGATACACCGCTCGCGGCGGAATCCGCCCCGCTCCGGCACGGTTCGCCAGCGTGCGTTCCCGCGCTGCTTCCCGCAGGGCCTGCGTCGTTCGAGGTTTTGTTTTCGCTCATTCCGAATTCAAGCGCCGTGCCGCCGTGGTGAGAATGGATACACCCTAATTATCCGCCAGTGGTCTAACGGGGGCAAACCGCTACACATTTCCTCACATTAGGGCGCATCCCGTAATACGGCGCTCGCCAGGCGCTCCGGCGCTAATGATCGCGCGGCTCCTCGAAGGTCTCGCGCAGCGCGATCTGCATGGTCGCGTGGATCTTCACGCACCAGCGCCGCAGCACCGTGAGCAGCAGCGCCGCGCATAGCAGCACGGCGACCATCAGCCCGAATGGTGGAAGAATGCCGCCCGAAAGTGCCCCCACCAGCAGAAACACGCCGAACATCGCGACGATCGGAATCAGCCCCGACACCGCCGAGCGGATCGCACGCGTGAAGCGCCCCGCCTTCGCGGGCTGCACGCTG
This sequence comes from Candidatus Burkholderia brachyanthoides, assembly GCA_001235855.1. Lineage (GTDB taxonomy): Bacteria > Pseudomonadota > Gammaproteobacteria > Burkholderiales > Burkholderiaceae > Caballeronia > Caballeronia brachyanthoides. Next base: position 5,375 of record LFJI01000148.1, on the reverse strand, counting down.
ACTTCGTGCCAGCAGCAGCGTGAGCGATTCGAGCTTGCGATACACCGCCACCAGAAACGGCAGCACGACGCGCTGCGCGTTGTCGGAGTCGAGCCAGCGCGCGAGATAACCCGAGGCGAACGGCGCCGAGTACGACGCGCCGAGAAAAATCGCCGCGACCAGCGCGAGATTCACCGCGATCTGCACCACGATGCGCTTGCTCATCGAAAAGAGCGTGGGGCTGCCGCTCGCGGGCGTCAGGTTCGACAGCCATTGCGAATATATGCCGAAAGTGTTGGCGAGCGGTACGGGCATCGCGCAGGCGAGGCGCAAGGTGATCGGATCGGCCGCGCGAATCAGATACGGCGTAAACAGCGTGGTGAGTGCGGAGACCGCCACTGCGATCGGATAGAGAAAGCCGCTCGTCATCTTGAGCGAGAGCCCAAGCGACGCGATGATGAACGAGAACTCGCCGATTTGCGCCACGCTCATGCCGACGCGCATCGACGTGCGGCCGTCCTTGCCCCGCGAGGAAAAATGCCGAGTCCGCACGACACGATGTTGCCGACCACCACTGCGACGATGACGACCGCGATCGGCCACGCATACTGCATGAGCACGGTCGGATCGAGCAGCAGAGCAGGCCGATGCTGACGAAAAAGATCGCCGAAAACATGTCGCGCACTGGCGCGATGAAATGCTCGATGCGTGCGAGATTCTTCGACTCCGTCATGATCACGCCGATCAGGAACGCGCCGAGTGCGATCGAATAATCGAGCTTCACGACCAGCAGACAGAAGCAGAAGCCGAGCACGGTGACGAGCAGCATCTCGTCGCGTCCCGAGCGCGCCACGTAGTCGAGCGCGCTCGGGACGATCAGAATGCCGAACACCCAGCGACACCATCATCAACAGAAGCAGCTTGCCGAGCGTGATGGCCGCGACGCCCACTTTCACCGACCCCGTTTGCGCGATGCCCGACAGCAGCACCAGCATGGCGATGGCGAGAATGTCCTCGACGATCAGAATGCCGAACACGATCTGCGCGAAGTTCTCGCCCTTCATGTCGAGTTCGGACAGCGCCTTCACGATGATAGTTGTCGACGATATGGCGAGCATCGCGCCGAGAAAGAGCGAGTCCATCACGCTCCAGTCGAACCATCGGCCGATCTCGTAGCCGATCCAGATCATCAGTACGATCTCGGACAGCGCGGCGACGAAGGCCGTCGCGCCCACGCGAAACAGCTTGCGCAGGCTGAACTCCAGCCCGAGAGAAAACATCAGGAACACGACGCCCAGTTCATCGAGCGTCTGGATGGTCGCTTCGTCGTGAATGAGATTGAATGGCGGCGTGTACAGGCCGATGATCACGCCCGCGACGATATAGCCCCAGCACGACCGACTGCCGCATGCGGTGAAACAGGACCGTCACGACGCCGGCAATCGCCATGATCACCGCGAGGTCCTGAATGAAGCCGATCGCATAATGCATTCATCGATTCTTTACAAGAAGAACATAGACAAGCGATGTTACCGCACTGCAGGCAATTTGCTGCGTTCGAGCAAGTATTGATGCAGGGACAAACGAACGGCGCGCATCGCGAAGGTGCATGCGCGCGCGGTGGACAAGCGGAAGAATTACGGGTCCGCCCGGAGCGGACGGACCGATATGGCCTTGCTTTAAAAAAACGAACGCGCTCAGACCGCCGCTTCGTTTTCCTCGCCGGTGCGGATACGAATCACGCGCTCGACTTCGGCCACGAAAATCTTGCCGTCGCCGATCTTGCCGGTGCGCGCCGCGCCGATGATCGCGTCGATGACCTGATCGGTTTGATCGTTAGCGACGACGACTTCGATCTTCACCTTCGGCAGAAAGTCGACCACATACTCCGCACCACGATACAGCTCCGTGTGGCCCTTCTGACGGCCGAAGCCCTTCACTTCCGTGAGCGTCAGGCCGGTGAGGCCGACTTCGGCCAGCGCTTCGCGGACTTCGTCGAGCTTGAACGGTTTGATGATGGCGGTGATGCGTTTCATGACGTGCCTCGCTTCGATATCAAGGTGTTAAAAGGGTGTTCGCCACGCGCGTGACCGCTGCGTGACTGATGCATTCGATTCTAGCCGCGTTTTTTCACGAAAGCGGTTCGGTTAACCGCGAGGTGAGCGAATAAAACGCGCTTTTTTCAAAGCGTATTACAGGTTGAAGTCCTGCAATTCGTACGGGCCGATCACGCTCTCCGTCTTCTGTTCCACCGCGCTCTTGCCAGGGATGAGTTCCGGACTGGTATCCGTGGCTCAGGATGGCTTCCAGCACGTCGGTGCCCGCGCCGATCTGCTCCGACGCGACCCAGCGCACTAGATGCGTGATCAGCGTCTTCGGCACGCTGGCGTTCACGTTGTAGTGCGACATATGATCACCCACGCCGTAGGTGCACCATCCGAGCGCGAGTTCGCTCAGATCGCCCGTGCTGATGACGATCGCGTTATTGAAGTTCGCGAGCCGGAACAGATGGCTGGTGCGTTTGCCGGCCTGCATGTTTTCATACGTGATGTCGTATTGCTCCGCGCCCGTGCTGTGGGGATGGCCGATGTCGGACAGCATCTTCACGCAGCTCGGACTAATGTCGATCTCCTGCGCCGTGCAGCCGATCACGTCCATGAGGGCGTGCGCCTGCTTGAGCGTGCGGTCGCTGGTGGCGAAGCCCAGCATGGTGTAGACGAGGATATTCGAGCGAGGCAGGCCGAGCCGGTCCATCGCCTTCGCGCACACGAGCAGTGCATGTGTCGAATCCAGTCCGTCGGATACGCCGATCACCACCTTAGACATGCGCGACGATTGCAGACGTTGTAGCAAGGCCTGCACCTGAATGTTGTAGACCTCGTTGCAACGTTCGTCGCGGCGCGCGGCATCGGACGGCACTCAGGGGAAGCGTTCGACGCGCCGCTCGAGCGCGAGCTTGCCGTGGCGCGGAAACCAGCAGCGAAAATTCGATCACCTCGAATTTCTCGACTTCCTTGACGTGCCGATGCGTCGAACGGCCGAAGGTGGTCTGCCGCATGCGCTCGCGCGACAGGCGTTCGAGATCGACATCCGCGAAGATCAGGTGCGACTCGCCCGAGAAGCGCTCGGACTCCGCGAGCAGTTCCCCGTTCTCGTAGATGAGCCCTTGACCGTCCCACGCGAGATCGGTGGACGACTTGCCATCGCCCGCCGAGGTGTACAGATAAGCCGCGATACAGCGCGCCGACTGCTGCCCGACCAGTTGATGCCGGTACACCAACTTGCCCACGACGATATTCGACGCCGACAGATTCACCAGCACGGTCACGCCCGCGAGCGCCGCGAACGACGACGGCGGAATCGGCACCCACATGTCCTCGCAAATCTCGACGTGGAAGCGGAACAGCGGCAGATCTTCGATCTGGAACAACAGCGACGCGCCGAACGGCACGGTCTGTCCGCACAGCGTGAGCGTGTTCGTGGTGGCAACATCGGCGGGACTGAACTGGCGCGCCTCGTAGAACTCTCCGTAGTTCGGCAAGTAACTCTTCGGCACGACGCCGCGAATCGCGCCATCGGCGATCACGCTCGCGCAGTTGAAGAGCTTGTGCTCGGCGCGGACCGGCGCGCCGACGATCATCGCGATCTTGAGCGTCTTCGATGCTTCGACGATGCGCAGCAACGCGTCCTCGCAGGCATCGAGCAAGGCGCGCTGATAGAATAGGTCGTCCCACGTATAAGCGGAAATGCCCAGTTCCGGAAACGCGACTAGCACCGCGCCACGCGCGGCGGCCTGCTTCGCCAGATCGAGCGTCTCCGCCGCATTGAATTCCGGATCGGCGACCTTGCACAGCGGCACGCCCACGTCGACGCGCGCAAAGTCGTGACTGTAAAGATTGAAGAAGTCGTGACTCATGTTGGGCATTACCTGCGCGTGTGCTTGTGATGTGCGTGTGCCGAAGCGGATTGGACGAGCGAAAAGCCCGCAGGAATTATCGCACACGCTTTCAGGTCTTCTTTCTGAAGGGCGTATGCGCTTCGATCTCTTCGATATGCTGATCCATCGCCTCAGTTTCGGCGTCGAGGAACTCGCTGATCGCGTTCGCGAAGCGCTGATCCGCGATCCAGTGGGCGGACCACGTCGGCGTCGGCAGCATGCCGCGCGACATCGCGACATCTTGTGCACGCCCTGCGCGCCGCCTTCGAAGCGCGCGAGCTTATGCGTGATTGCAATACGCGATGCCCTAGTATGTAGCAGGTCTCGAAGTGCAGGGCGGAGATGAACTCGCGCGTCAGATACGGCGGATTCCAGTACTCGCGATAGGTGTTCTCGTAGCAGTCGTAGAAGAAGTCGAGCGCCGCCTGATCGATGTCCGCGCCGCGCAACTACGTATAGGTGACGCCGGCATCCGTTACGCGGCGGCGATCCTGCTTCACTTTCCTCGTGATCCGCCGCGATCAGACGCGGCCCCGTCACCGGCGAACAGGACACAGCGGACAAAGGCTTCGGGTAATAACGCAGGCCGTGGCGCTCGAAGGCGTCGGCCCAGGCGTGATCGAAGATATATTCCCCGCGCGAGTGCGCCTTGAGATACAGCGGCATGGCACCGGCGAATTCGTCGCCCCGCTTCAGGATCAGATGATGCGCACGCCATCCGGTGCGCTTGACCACACAGCCGGTTTCATGCAACGCCGATAAAAAACCGTGACGCACGAACGGATTGCCGCCGGCAAGCCGGTTCCAGTCTTGCTCCGGAATTTCATCGAGCGAATCGACCACATGAATTTCGGACTTCGTGCTTCAATAGGCTACCTCGCTGAAATAACGCGGGCGCATCGACGAACGAAGGACAACATGCGAAAACCACGCCCGAAAGCGGCTATTCTCGCGCAAGTGCGAGAATAGCCGCCCGCGCGCCGGCGCACTTTCCGTGCCCCGACACGGTGCTTTCAGCGATAATGCGCGGCACATGCCCAACCCACCACGCCCATGCCCTGGTTTTTCTATCTGATCGAATGCGCCGACGGCAGCCTGTACACGGGCATCGCGACGGATGTCGATGCACGCTTTCGCCGCGCAGCGGCTTGCGCGCGCGCAAGCCGCTGCGCGTGCTGGCGTCGTTCGAACTGGCGGGACGGTCGGAGGCGTTGCGGACAGAATATCGGGTGAAGCGGCTGAGCGCGCAGCAGAAACGAAGCGCGAGTTGATCACGGGCGTGAGGACGCTCGACTCGCTGATGCCTCAGCCGGAAACGAGCGACGAATCGGCATAGGGGACGGCGCTGAGGCCGTACCCCTGCCACACCACCCGGCATGCGGGTCCGCACCGGGCGGTTCGTGAAGGAGCTAACGTCAAGAGTGGTGTATGAGCCGCATCGTGACAGTTGAATTCAAGC
>LFJI01000147.1 GCA_001235855.1 Candidatus Burkholderia brachyanthoides | reverse complement strand
TTTTACTATCCCAGGCCATGATCGACTCCGGACGAACCATTCGTCCGAAGTGTTATCCCTGTCCTGGAACAGGACTGGAACAAACGTTACCCATTTTTCCAGTCTATACAGCCAGGGCGCGAAAGTCCAGTGCGAAGGCGGCGTCAGCAGGTTGCCGGTGCGAAGCTGGTCGAGGTCCTTAAAGGACGTAGAGAGCATCACATAGATCGGAAACAGGAAGTACAACGCGAACAGGATCAGCACCGTATAGATGACGGCGCGGCTGATGGTCACCTTAGGCTGCATTGCGCGTGCTCCTCGATTCCAGATACATGAGCGGCACGAGCACGGCGACGACGGTCGCGAGCATCATCATCGACGATGTAGCGCCTACGCCGAGCTGGCCACGGTTGAACGAGAACGTGTACATGAAGATCGCGGGGCAGCGACGACGTGCCCAGACCGCCCGCCGTCAGCATGACCACCAGGTCGAAGGTCTTGATCGTGATGTGGCAGAGAATCAGCAGCACGGAGAAGAACACCGGGCGCATGCTTGGAATCACGATTTTGCGGTAGATGGTGGGCAGCGTCGCGCCATCGACCTGCGCGGCCTTGAAGATCTCGCCGTCCACACCGCGCAAGCCCGCGAGGAACAGCGCCATCACGAAGCCGGTCGATTGCCCACGGCCGCGATCACGATGCAGAAAATGGCCTTGTCCGGATCGCCCAGCCAGCTCGCTCGTCCAGCCCCAGTCGTGGAAGACTTTCTCGAGGCCGAGGTCCGGGTTCAGAATCCACTGCCACGCGGTGCCGGTCACGATAAACGAGAGCACCATCGGGTAAAGGAAGATCGCGCGCAACGAAGAATAAGCCGAGGAACACGCAAATCCCGATGAACGGAATGCCGAACCAGCCGAGGTTGGCGGCGGAAGTCCACCACACGTCGTTGGCAAAAAACTGCTTGTACCGGTCGAAGCCGGCGAACACGTAACGCGGCATCAGTCGCGATTCCGACAGCGACAAATAGCCCGTGATGCCGATGAAGCCGTATACGAAGACGAGCGCGATCAGCACGCTGGGCGCGAGCACGAGCTTCGGAATCCAGCGGTCGGCGAGCGCTGCCGACGCAGACGTGCGGCGGGGCGGGTTCTGGGGTTTCTTGTCCGCAGTGAGGGAGGCAGTCACGACTCGACTCCTGGAAGATGCGCCGGCGCTTTTGTGCGTTCAAAGTAACGTATCGCCTTGTTGGCGGAATAGCTGTGCGCTGGAAGCAAACGTAGGAGGCAAACGGCGCTTTGATGCGACTAATTCGACTGCGTTGTTGCTCAAATGGCGCGTGTGCTCTTCGAATCTTCCGACGAATTCATGAATTTCGTGACGACGTCGGTCATCGCGCCGGCGACTGCATCGCCTTGCGCCATGCCGTGCGCGAGCGACGGAACATAGCCGCCCGACTTGATCGCCGTCTGTTCATCAGCGTAGGACTTCTTGGCGCAGTCGTCGAACTTATCCATCTTCACGCCCAGACGGACGACCGGAATCGAGCCCTTGTTCAGGCTGAACTGTTCCTGGAATCCGGCGTCGTGATGGTCTTGGCCAGCGCCAGTTGGCTCGGCGTCGCGGCCTTTTGGTCCTTCTGCTGGAAGAACACGAACGAGTCGACGTTGAAGGTGTAGGCCTTGTCGTTGCCCGGGACCGGCGCGCAGACATAGTCCGTGCCCGACTTCTTGCCCGCGCCCGCGAATTCGCCCTTCGCCCAGTCGCCCATGAACTGCATGCCGGCCTTGCCGTTGATGACCATGGCGTTGGCGAGGTTCCGGTCACGGCCGGTGCGGCCGCTGTCGAAGTAGCCCTGAATCTTGCGGGCCGTGTCGAACACCTGAACCTGAACCATCTGCGGCGAGGTCAGCATCTTCTGGTCGAGATCGACGATGGCCTTCTTATAGAAGGCGGCGCCTTGCGACAGCACGACGTCTTCCCACAGCGTCAGGTCCTGCCACGGCTTGCCACCCATCGCGATCGGCATGATGCCCGCGGCCTTCATCTTGTCGGCGACCTGGAAGAATTCCGGCCACGTGGTCGGCGCCTTGCCGCCCGCCTTGTCGAGCGCGGCCTTGTTGATGTACAGCCAGTTTACGCGGTGCACAGAGAAGGGCGCGGCGACGTAATGGCCGTCAGCGTGGATGATCTTGTCGATTTCCGGCGGCAGGTTCTTCTTCCAGTCACCTGCGACGGAGTCGATCGGCACGAGCACGCCTTGTTCGGCCCATTCCTGGATCAGCGGCGGACCCTTGATCTGCGCCGCCGACGGCGCATTGCCCGAGATCACCTGCGTCTTCAGTGCGGTCATCGCCGCAGCGCCCGCGCTGCCCGCAACCGCGAAGTCCTTCCACTGATAGCCATACTTGGTCATGTCGTCCTTGAGCACGCCGACCGCCTTCGACTTGCCGCCGGACGTCCACCAGTGCAGCACCGCGACGGCTTCGGCCGCCTGCACGGCCGAAGCCGTCGCGCTGGACAGAAGACCTGCAACGCACAGCGCGCCCATGAGCTTACGGACTTTCATTGTTTATCTTCTCCAGATACCTAAACAGGAAACGATTGGCTTCTGACCCGCCAGAAGCATCGAGTAACACGGTGGTTGAAAAAAACGGACAAAACTGCGGTGGCCGAAGACCGGCGTGCTGGCGGGGAAGGGCGTTCGATGCGCGTTACCGCATGTGCATCGGGCCTCGGGCCGGCATGCCGGTGAACGGCCGCACGGCTCTCAAGAGATGAGTGGGTTGAATCGCAACGGCTGTCTCCTCTTTTGATTTTTGCCTGCCCCACGAGCGCCGCTGTTCTGGTGCGTTGTGCTCGAAGGCGAGAGTGAGGCTGCATGCAATGGATTCCGGGCGACGCTTCTTGCATGGAAGCGGTGAACTGCCGGCTCCGTTAACATGCGGTCAGTGCACTCAGGGAAAACGCGTAAAGTCTGATTGACACCGCTTTTTTCTCCGAATCACAATTTCCTCTTGACATTGAATTTTCTTTAAAATATAGCTTCATTTTAAGAGGAAATTTTATCTGACTACGGCCACTTTTTAGAACGGTCGCTCGGTTCGGTGGCGATTCGGCTCACATCCGCTCTCTAACTCACGTGAGACTCATGCAAAGCGATTCGAACTTCACCTTCGTTCTCTTCGGCGGCACGGGCGATCTGTCCATGCGCAAGATCCTGCCCGCGCTGTTCGAGGCGCACCGCGCGGGCAGGATCGTGTCGGTCGCGCGCGAGGCGATCGATCAGGCCAAAACCGCGCGTGGGTCGAAGAACATGTGAAGCCCCGCATGTGTGGAAAATCGGCGTGGACGAATTGGCGTGGCGCAGTTTTCTGGAGCGCATCCAGTATGTCGGGCTGGACCTGGGCCGCGCGGAAGACTACGTCGTGTTACGTGACGCGCTCACCCAGTAAGAGAACGGCACACGTGTCTTCTATCTCGCCACCAGCTCCAAGCTGTTCGTGCCGATCTGACGCGCGCTGGCGGCGGTCGGGCTGAATCAGCACGCGCGCATCGTGCTGGAAAAGCCGCTCGGCTACGACCTCAAGTCGTCCAATGCGATCAACGATGCCGTCGGCGAAATCTTTCAAGAAGAGCAGATCTACCGGATCGACCATTAACCCCGGCAAGGAGCCGCTGTGGCGGCGCGAATGGGTCGAGAGCATCCAGATCACCATCGCGGAAGAACTCGGCGTGGAAGCACACGGCGACTTCTACAACAACACCGGCGCGCTGCGCGACATGGTGCAGAATCACTTGCTGCAACTGCTTTCCATCGTGACAATGGAGCCACTGCATTCCATGGATTCCGACTCCGTGCGCGCCGAAAAGCTGCGCGTGCTGCGGACGCTCAAGCCCATCGACGAGCGCGATATCAACCGCGTCGCGGTGCGCGGGCAGTGCCACGCGGGCGTGATCCGCAGCGCGCAGGTGTTGGCGTATTCCGCAGGTGCTGGCGTATTCGACCGAACCCGGCGTGCGTCCGGACAGCACCACGGAGACTTTCGTCGCGTTCAAGGTCGAGATCGAAAACTGGCGCTGGGCCGGCGTGCCGTTCTTCCTGCGCACGGGCAAGCGGCTGGCCGATCACGTCGCCGAGATCGGCGTCAACTTCCGCGCGGTGCCGCATTCGGCGCTCGGCTCCATGCCGCTGCGCGCGGGCGCCAACCGGCTGGTGATCCGCCTGCAGCCGAACGAGACCATTCGCCTGTACTGCCTCGCCAAGCAGCCGGGAGAAGGCATGAATCTCGCAAGCGTGCATTTGGACCTCGCCTTCGACCAGTTTTTCAAGGAAGCGCAGATGGAGGCGTACCAGCGCCTGCTTGCTCGATATCATCAACGGCTGGCTCGCGCTGTTCGTGCGGCGCGACGAGCAGGAAGCCGCGTGGCGATGGGTCGAGCCGATCCTCAACGCATGGGCGTCGTCGACGACGAAACCCAAGCCGTATGCGGCGGGCACCTGGGGCCGGCGGCATCGAGCGCGATGCTGGCGCAGGCAGGCACCTGTTGGGTGGAAGAAGAGAATTAAGGACGCGCGCTGCCGTGCTTCGCGGCGGCGCGCGCGACACGACACAACAAACCGCGTCGCGCGTCGCGCATCGGGACGTCGCGACTAGCAAGCGGGCGATAAACCAGGACAAGGAGGAGCAGTGATCGAGTTTCGTACATTCGACGATCCGTGGTGTGCCCATTCGGACGCGCTGGCCCACGCCGTCAGCGATGCGCTGAATGCGTCGCTCGCAGCCAAAGGCGTCGCCGATGCATCGGTGACGCCACGCTCGCGGTGTCGGACGGCACGAGCCCGAAGCCGTTCTTGCAGACGCTCTCGCGCGAACTGCTCGACTGGGCGCACATCGACGTGACGCTCGTCGACGACCGCTGGGTGCCCGAGAGCGATTCCGCCAGCAATGCGCGTCTCGTGCGCGAAACGTTCTTGCAGCACGCGGCGGCGGCCCGTACTTCCTGCCGCTGGTCGATACCTCGAAGGCGCTCGAAACGCATGTCACCGAACTCAATGCCGACACGCGTTATCGACTGCCGGACGTCGTCGTGCTCGGCATGGACGAGGACGGCCACACGGCATCGATCTTCGCCGACGCTCCCGAGTGGGACTTCGCCGCCATCTCGACGCCGGAGCGTTATGTCGCGGTGCATCCCGGCAGCGCGCCGCATGCGCGCGTGAGCCTGTCGATGTCGGCGCTCAAGCAGGTGAAGCAAGTGTATCTGTTCATCGCAGGCCAGAAGAAACTCGACGTGCTGAATGCGGCGCTCGCCACGAAACAAAAGAAGAACGCCATCTCGACGTTGGCGAACGATGAAGGAGTCAAGCTTGATGTCTACTGGTGTGCCTAACAAGTCCGCGGCCAAGTCCGCGGCCGCCGCGGACCAGCACGCCGACGGACCGAGGCTCCTCGCCGACATCGGCGGCACCAACGCGCGTTTCGCGCTGGAAACGGCGCCCGGCGAGATCGGGAATATCCGCGTGTATCTGGGCGCGGATTACCCCGGCATCGCGGAGGTGATGCAGCAATATCTGAAGGACACCAAGGTCGGAGGCGTGAATCACGCGACGATCGCGATCGCCAATCCGGTGGACGGCGATCACGTGAAGATGACCAATCACGACTGGAGCTTTTCCATCGAGGCGATGCGCCGTGCGCTCGGCTTCGACACGCTGCTGGTCGTGAACGACTTCACCGCGCTGGCCATGGCGCTGCCCGGTCTCACCGACATGCAGCGCGAACAGGTCGGCGGCGGGTCGCGCCGGCAGAGCAGCGTGATCGGCCTGCTCGGGCCGGGCACGGGTCTGGGCGTATCGGGCCTGATTCTTGCTAACGACCGCTGGGTCGCGCTCGGTTCCGAAGGCGGCCACGCCACCTTCTCGCCGTTCGACGAACGCGAAGACCTCGTGATGCGCTATGCGCGCCGCAAGTTTCCGCACGTGTCGTTCGAGCGTGTCTGCGCGGGGCAGGGGCTGGAACTGATCTACCGGGCGCTGGCCGAGCGCGATGCGGTGACGGTCGCCGACACGTTTTCCGCTGCCGATGTCACGAGCCGCGCCCTCGCCGACGAAGCGCTCGCGCTCGAAGCGGTGAACTGCTTCTGCGCGATCCTCGGCACCTTCGCGGGCAATATCGCGGTAACGCTGGGCGCGCTGGGCGGCATCTATATCGGCGGGGGCATCGTGCTCAAGCTCGGCGAGCTGTTCCACAAGTCGCCGTTCCGCGAGCGCTTCGAGTCGAAGGGGCGCTTCCAGCAATATCTCGCGGGCATTCCGACCTACATCATCACGGCGGAATATCCGGCGTTTCTTGGCGTGTCGGCGATTCTCGCGGAGCAGTTGTCGAACCCAGCGGCTCGTCGGCGGTGTTCGAGCGCATTCGCCAGATGCGAGACGCACTGACGCCCGCCGAACGCCACGTGGCCGATCTCGCGCTGAACCATCCGCGCTCGATCATCAACGATCTGATCATCGATATCGCACGCAAGGCCGACGTCAGCCAGCCAACGGTCATTCGCTTTTGCCGCTCGCTCGGCTGTCAGGGCCTGTCCGACTTCAAGCTGAAACTCGCGAGGGGTCTGACCGGCACGATTCCGGTGAGCCACAGCCAAGTGCATCTCGGCGACACGGCCACCGATTTCGGCGCGAAAGTGCTCGACAACACTGTGTCCGCGATTCTGCAACTGCGCGAACATCTAAACTTCGAGAACGTCGAGCACGCGATCGATATCCTCAACGGCGCGCGGCGCATCGAGTTCTACGGCCTCGGGAATTCGAACATCGTCGCGCAGGACGCGCATTACAAGTTCTTCCGCTTTGGTATCCCGACCATCGCGTATGGTGATCTGTATATGCAAGCCGCGTCCGCCGCGCTGCTCAGCCGTGGCGATGTGATCGTCGCCGTGTCGAAGTCGGGGCGCGCGCCGGAACTCTTGCGTGTGCTCGAAGTGGCGATGCAGCAGGGCGCGACGGTCATCGCCATCACGTCGAGCAACACGCCGCTCGCTAAGCGCGCGACGGTTGCGCTGGAGACGGATCACATCGAGATTCGCGAGTCGCAGTTGTCGATGATCTCGCGCATCTTGCATCTCGTGATCATCGATATCCTCGTGGTCGGCGTCGCGATCCGTCGCGCCGCGCCAAAGCCGGGCGCGAAGATCAGCGAGACGGTCGCGAAGGCGCGTCAGTCGAGCGACGACGACTCCGCCGCTGTGCTCGACTGGCTGAGTCACGGCGCATCGGGTATTGCGGGTATTGCGCGGGATTGAGGCGTATCGAGGGGCAATAAAAAGGTTCTTCACAGAATTCCGTGGATGGCTTCGGCGATTTTGTAATCTGACGTCTGGAAACGGACG
>LFJI01000146.1 GCA_001235855.1 Candidatus Burkholderia brachyanthoides | reverse complement strand
GTCTTCCAGTCCATCGCTTCCTCATGCAAAGGATGAAGAAGCTCATATAATGCCAGGGATTTTATGAATCAGATTCACCGTCGATACCGCCTGCGCGCCTTCCAGTTGCACCGATGCGCGTTGCGTCTGCAATATCGTGCGCTCCGCGTCGATCACGTCGAGATAGTTCACCGCAGCCTTCGTGTACTGCGTGCGCGAAGGCTGCGCCGCACGCACCGATGCCTTCACTGCGTCGTCCTGCGTGGCAATCTGATCTTCCAGAATGCGCAGGTCGGAGAGGTTGTCTTCCACTTCGCGGAAAGCCGTCAGCACCTGTTCGCGATAGTTGGCGACATCCTCTTCACACACCGCGCGTGCATTCGCAAGATTGCCCTTGCGACGCCCGCCATCGAAGATCGGCAGATTCAGCGCCGTGCCGGCGAACGGCCCGAGCAGGAACGTGCGGCTCGACCAGTTGAACAAATCGCCCAACGTGGCCGATTCGAAACCGCCCATACCCGTCAGCGTGAGCGATGGGAAGAACGCCGCCTTCGCCACGCCGATGCGCGCATTCGCCGCCGCCATCGCACGCTCGGCCGCCGCGATATCCGGACGGCGCTCGAGCAGCCCGGACGGTAGGCCCGGCGGCACGCGTATGGTCACCGGCTTGACCGGCTTGAGCGGATGCCGCCATGCTGAATTCAGCGGGCGTCTTGCCGAGCAGCACCACGAGATTGTGCTCGGATGCGGCGCGCAGACGCTGCACGGTCATCGCATCCGAACGCGCGGTCGCGAGTTCCGACTTGGCGCGCGCCATATCCAATTCGCTGATATCGCCTTCGGAAAAGCGGCGCTGCACGAGCTTTAATGCCTCTTCGCGCAAGGTCACCGTGCTCGTGAAGACGTCTGCTTCGGCATCCAGTTCGCGCAAGTTGAAGCAGTTCTGCGCGACATCTGCCTGCAACGCCAACTGCACCGAACGGAACAGCGCTTCGCTCTGCGCGGTGTCGGCGTTGGCCGCCTGCACGGAGTTCGACACGTGGCCGAACAGATCCACTTCATACAATGCGCTGGCCTGCGCGCGCCGTCTGGTTGATCGCGCGCACTTCCTTCACGCGCGCGGCCGCGGCCTTCAGATTCTGATTCGCATCCTGAGCCTGCTTTTCCAGATCGTTGAGCGTGGCATCGTCGAAGATCGTCCACCATTCGCCGCGCAGCATTTCTTCCGAAGGCTGCGCGGTCTTCCACGTTCCCGCCTCCAACGCATCGAACGTCTTCTGCGATGCTTCCTTGTACTCCGATGGCGCGTTCACGTCGAGTTTCTCGTACGTCGGCGCGAGCGAGCAGCCCGCCACCAGCAGTAACGACGCTATCAGACTCAATAAAACACGCAGCTTATTCATCATTGACCTCATTGCGACTCGTACGAACCACCGATACCCCCCATCTGCGGATGCGAGCCATGCTTGTCCGTCACGTGTTCGGTGCGCGAGAGCTTGCGCAGAATCACGTAGAACACCGGCGTCAGCATCTGACCGAACAGCGTGACGCCCAGCATGCCGAAGAACATCGCGACACCCATTGCATGACGCATTTCCGAGCCCGCACCGGTCGACAACACCAGCGGCACCACACCCATGATGAACACGATGGACGTCATCAAAATCGGGCGCAGACGCAGGCGGCTCGCTTCGATCGCGGCCTGCACGATGGAACGTCCCTGCATTTCCAGTTCGTGAGCGAACTCCACGATCAGAATCGCGTTCTTCGCGGACAAGCCCACCAGTACCATCAGACCGATCTGCGTGAAGATGTTGTTGTCGCCATCGGTGAGCCATACGCCGACCAGCGCGGACAGAATGCTCATCGGCACAATCAGGATTACCGCGAGCGGCAGCGTCAGGCTTTCATACAACGCGGCAAGCACGAGGAACACCAGCAGCACGCTGATCGGGAACACCCACAGTGCAACATTGCCCGCAAGGATTTGCTGATACGTGAGATTGGTCCATTCGAACTTGATCCCGCGCGGCAGCACTTCCGCCGTCTGCGCCTGTCCCGACGAATAACCCGGTGCAGGACCACCGTTGATATCGGCAGCCGTGTAGCCGTTGTAGCGCACCACCATTTCCGGGCCATACGTCGGCGAAACCTTCACGAGCGACGACAAAGGCACCATGTCGCCGGCCGCGTTGCGCATCTTGAGCAAGCCGATGTCTTCCGGCGTCGCACGGAACGGCGCATCCGCCTGCACACGCACCTGATACACGCGTCCGAAGCGATTGAAGTCGTTCACATACAGCGAGCCGAGATAGACCTGCATCGTGTCGAACACATCCGTCACGTTGACGCCGAGTTGCTTGGCCTTCACGCGATCCAGATCGACGTTCAACTGCAGCACGTTGATCTAATTCTGATAGCTCGAGAACATCGGCCCCAGTTTAGGCGTTTGCGATGCACGCTTGATGAACTCCTGCGTGGCATCCGCGAGCGCCGCATAACCGAGCGCACCGCGATCCTCGAGTTGCATCTTGAAGCCGCCCAGCATGCCCAGGCCCAACACCGGCGGCGGGAACACTGCGATGAACGATCCCTTGATGCCCGCGGTACTTCTGATTGAGCGCGCCCGCAATCGCATTCGCGGAGAGCGCCTTGTTACCGACACGATCCTTGAAGGGCTTGAGCGTAACGAACACGATGCCCGCGCTCGACGAGTTGGTGAAGCCGTTCACCGACAAGCCCGGGAATTCCACCGCGCTTCCACGACCGGCTGCTTCAACGCAATCACGCTCATCTCGCGAATCACGCCTTCCGTGGGGTCCAGCGATGCACCGTTGGGCAATTGCGCGAAGCTGATCAGATACTCCTTGTCCTGCGCGGGCACGAAACCGCCCGGCACGACCTTGCAATACACTTCGGAACCGCAATGGAACACCTTGTTGAAGCGCTTGAAGAAGCCGCCGAATACGCGATCCATGCCGCGTGTGAGCTAGTCCTTTGGCTCATCGTGCCCCTTCAGCAGCAACGCGGCGAGCGCGGGCGAAAGCGTCAGCAAGTTGAACGCGGAGATCACCGTGGAGATGGTGATGGTCATCGCGAACTGCTTGTAGAACTGCCCCGTAAGACCCGACATGAACGCGAGCGGCACGAACACGGCGACCAGCGTCAAAGCGATCGCGATAATCGGCCCGCTCACCTCTCGCATTGCCTGATACGTGGCCTCTCGCGCCGACAAGCCCGCTTCGATGTTCCGCTCGACGCTTTCCACCACCACGATCGCGTCGTCGACGACGATACCGATCGCCAGCCCCATCCCGAACAATGACAACGCGTTGATGGAGAACCCGAACGCAAGCAGCAACGAGAACGCCCCGACGATCGACACCGGCACCGCGAGCAACGGAATGATCGACGCGCGCCACGTCTGCAGGAACACGATCACGACGAGCACGACTAGCGCGATAGCTTCAGCGAGCGTATGAATGACCGCTTCGATACTGGAGCGCACGAACTGCGTTGGGTCATAGACGATCTGATACTCGAGGCCGGCGGGCATGTCCGCCTGCAGTTCCCTTCATCGTCTTGCGAACTTCGTCGGAAATCTGCAGCGAGTTCGCGCCAAGCTGCTGATTGATCGCGATGGCGACCGCGCTCTTGTTGTCGAGCAGCGAACGCAGGCCATATTCCGATGCGGCCAGTTCGACACGCGCTACATCGCCGAGATGCGTGACCGCGCCGTCCGGTGACGTCTTCAGCACGATGTCGCGGAACTCCGACTCGTTCTGTAAGCGGCCGCCCGCATTCACGTTCAGTTGCCGCGGCACATTCGGCAGCGTCGGCGAACCGCCGATCACGCCCGCCGCGACCTGCATGTTCTGCTCGCGAATCGCGTTGACAACATCGGTCGCCGTCATGCCGCGCTGCGCGACCTTTTGCGGATCGAGCCACACGCGCATCGAGTAATCGCCCGAGCCCCACAGTTGCAACGCCTGCGATGCGTTCGAGCCGGTCCTTCACGTTGATCAGCGCGTAGTTGCGCAGATACGTCATGTCGTAACGGCCGTTGGGCGAACTCAAGTGCACCACCATCGTGAGCGTCGGCGACGACTTGATAGTCGTCACGCCCAGGCGTTGCACGTCCTGCGGCAAGCGCGGCAAGGCCTGATTCACGCGGTTCTGCACGAGCTGCGTTTCTTGTCCGGATCGGTGCCAAGCTTGAACGTGACGATGGTCGTGAGGTTGCCGTCGCTATTCGCCTGCGACTGCATGTACAGCATGTCCTCTACGCCATTGATCTGCTCTTCGAGCGGTGAGGCCACCGTTTCCGCGATCACCTTCGGGTTCGCGCCGGGATAGTGCGCATGCACGACGACCGATGGCGGCACGACTTCCGGATACTCGGAAATCGGCAGCTTGAACATCGCAATGATGCCGCCCAAGAGGATGATCACCGATAGCACGCCCGCAAAGATCGGGCGGTCGATGAAGAATTTAGAAATGTTCATGACGAGTTCTGTCTGTTCTGTGCGTTACGCACGACGCGTTACTGAGCGGACGCCGTCTTGACGACGGGCGCATCGCTGCTGTCATTCTTCACCGCGACGTTGTTGGGCTTGATCACGTCATTCGGACGCACGCGCTGCAAACTGCAAACCGTTCACCACGATGCGCTCGCCCGGCTGCAAGCCCTTGCTGATGACGCGCAGGCCTTCATGCGACTGACCGAGCGTGACTTCGCGGTATTGCACGCGCTTGTCCTTGTCCACGACCATCACGTACTTCTTGTCCTGATCCGTGCCGATGGCTTCGTCTTCGACCAGCATCGCCGGATGCGGCTGGCTGCTACCCACCTTGACACAGACATAGAAACCGAGCACGAGCGATCCGTCGGGGTTGTTGAAGCGCGCGCACGCGGATCGTGCCCGAGGTCGTATCGAGACGGTTGTCGACGGAATCGATCACGCCATCGCGCGAATAACCCTCTTCGTTCGCGAGTCCGAGCGAGACCGGCACCTTCGCGTTCGCATCGTGGCCGAGATAGCGCAAGTAGGTTTGTTGGTCGATATCGAACGATGCGTAGATCGGCGATACGGGAACCAGCGTCGTCAACAGCGGGGCGTTGGCGCCCGTCGATACGATGTTGCCCACGGTGAGTTCCGCACGCGACACACGGCCGATACCGGCGCTGTGATGTGCGTATAAGCCAGATTGATCTTCGTGGCTTCGCGCGAGGCGTTCTGCTTCTCATCATAGTCGCACTTGGCGATGGCGTTGTCGGTCAGCAGACGTTCGGTGCGCGCCGCATCCGCCGATGTATAATTATTGCACGCAAGTGCCGATGCCCGATGCCAGTTGCGCCTGATCGACGGCGGCTTCATACGGACGCGGATCGATGGTGAAGAGCGGATCGCCCTTCTTTACGAATTGGCCGTCCCTGAAGTGCACCGTGACCGATGGTGCCCGGCACGAGCGGGCGAATCCACGTGATCGACGGCTTCCATCTGGCCGGAATAGCTCTGCCAGTCCGTGATGGTCTTCGCGATGACGGTCGCCACGTCGACTTCGGTGGCGGTCGGGCTGTGCGCCGCGGCTTGCGCCTGGTTCATCGCGGCCTCGCCGTGACCGCGCCAGGGCCGTATAGCCCGCCTGCGCCTGCGATGAGCACCGTCGCGCCTAGCACGGCGTAGATGCGTTTGCGAGTGAAGAACATGATGGAAGGCTCCGGTTGCGTTGAGATTGTTGTTGTGTGATGCGTGAATTGCGCGCCGTTTCTTGCGCTTGCTTTGTGTGGCTTACTTCGCGCGCGCAAGCCGTTTTCTGAAGAAGGCGACCACGTCGGCAAGTGCATCGGGATGCGTGGCCAGCGCCTCATGCGAGGCCTGCCATGCCGCGTCACTTCGGTCAGCGCGCCCGCCGCGATCAGATCGGCCGCGTATTTCTCCGCTTCGATATGCAGGAGGTCGTGCTCCGCGCTTGCGATAAGCGCCGGCGGCAAACCGTTCAGGCGACGCGATTCGAGCGGCGCGGCATACGGGGATGCAGGCGCTGTGAAGGATTCGGCAGATAAGCGCGATAACACCGCGCGCAATCGCTCGCTTCGCAGTCGGGACACAGCAGCACCTTGGCCTCGTCCGCCAGGAGCGTCATGCTCGGGTCCAGCAGCGGCGCGAGCAGCGCTTGCGCCGACATGCGCAGATCGCCGCGGTCACGCGTGATCGCGGCGATACGTGTCGCGAGATTGCTGTCTGCGTCATGCCTCGCAATGCCGATGTGCTGCGGGTCGGCGCGTTGCACGCGGCATGCGCCACCGCCCATTGCGCCGCGCGGAAGCCGTCTTCCGGCGCGGCGGGAAACGGAAACTGCGGCGCGAGCGAATAACCGACCGACACAACCCATGCGAGCGTATCGCGTGCAATGGTGACGGCCGCCATGTTTGCGTCATCGAGCCCGCCGCGCACGAAACCGCCGCCGTGAAAGTACAGAACGATGGGCAGGATCGTGCCGTCCGAGGCGGGCTGATAGCTGCGCAGCGTGATCGGCTGCGCATGGCCCATGATGCGGACGTCCTCGATGCACATCGCGCGGGCTTCGGTGCGGACGCAGACTCGGTTTCCAACAGTGATGCCATGGTTATTTCTGGTGCATGCCCCATGCAACAAGGGCTGCAAGCATAAGTTGCGATGCTGCGAATTCTGGAGTTCGTGCTTTTTTAATAAATGCCTATAATCCGGCAACATAATTCAATTCGGTCGCACCAAACAATCCCCCTTAAGCGAACAGTGATTTTTCTTAGCCAACCGCTAAATTCCGTGCGATGTAAAGCTCAGAAGGTGAGTGAATATGGATCGGCTCCAAGCAATGCAGGTCTTTACCCGAGTCGTCGACACCAACAGCTTTTCGCGTGCGGCGGATACGCTCAATCTGCCGCACGCCTCGGTCACGACGATCATCCAGAATCTGGAAGCGCACCTGAACGTGCGCCTGCTTCAGCGCACGACGCGCAGGCTCGGCTCAATCTCACGCCGGACGGCGCCGCGTATTACGAGCGCTGCGTGCGCCTCCTCGCGGACATCGAGGAGGCGGAAAGTACCTTCTCCAATAACGGCAAGGGGCCGCACGGCAAATTGCGTATCGACATGCCGGGCGCGATCGGCAGGCTCATCGTGATGCCGCAGCTATGCGACTTCCACACGCGCTATCCGGATATCGAACTGATGATGGGCTTCGGCGACAAGCCAGTGGACCTGATTCAGGAAGGCGTCGACTGCGTGATCCGCGTGGGCACGTTGCAGGACTCGAGTCTGGTCGCGCGCCGCATCGGCATATTTCAGGGCGTGACGGTTGCAAGCCCCATCTATCTCGAACGTCATGGCGTGTATATGAACGCGTCCCGTTTGCAACAGTTTTCGTGTGTTTAGAGT
>LFJI01000145.1 GCA_001235855.1 Candidatus Burkholderia brachyanthoides | reverse complement strand
ACAGATGTCCATATTGCTGTGCTACCTCAAATGTTTTGTGACATAGTAGTACTAGGCGCTCGATCATGCGCTCCTTCGCCCTCTCCATTTCCTTAATCGTGATCCGATCGCCCTGCTCGGCCTTGATCTGCGTGATGGCGTCGCTCAGGTCCTCGATCTGCTCCTCGAGCAGCTCGCGCAGCGTGTCCTCGGGCATCCCGATCTTCTTGAACGAGCTATGGGCGACAATCACGGCGTCCCAATCGCCCGTCGTGACGCGACCGAACAAGCGCTCGCGATTTTCCTTCTTGAAGTCGCTCTTCTCAGCGACGAGAATGTTCGCGTTAGGGTACAGCGAGTAGAAAGCGTCCTTCCATTGCAGCAGCAGATGGTTCGGCACGACGAGCATGGGCTTGGACATGAGGCCCATGCGTTTGCTTTCCATGATCGCACCGATGCACACGAGCGTCTTGCCGGCGCCGACGACGTGGTCGAACAGCGCCGTGCCGTCCTGAATGCCGCGCCAGATAGCATCCTTCTGGTGCGGCCGCAGCGTGATGTCGAGTGACGCGCGGGGAAGATCCAGGTACGAGCCATCGTACTTAGCCGGAATGTTCGTGTTGAAGCGATCGTTGTAGATGCGCGCGAGGGTTTCGCGGTGCTCCTTGTCCTCCCACACCCAATCGAGAAACGCCTGGCGGATCTCGTCGGCTTTCTGGTTGGCGGCCGCCGTCTGTGCGTCGTCGATACGGTAGATCTTGTTGCCGCTTTCGTCCTTGCCGGCCTCGACCTTGACCTGAATCGGGCGGTTCGTGAGGATCGCCTCGATGAGCTCATTTGCCGGGTACGCTTTGGTGCCTCATGTGACGCGCGCAGTGGTGCGATCGCCATGTTCGATGTCGACGAGCCACTTGCCCAGCGTGTCCTGATACGTGACGCGGCGGCGCACATCGCCCAGCAGATGACCGATGAACTGGTCAATCACCTGGTCCGGCACCCACGTCGATCCGAGCTGGATCGAAATGTCGACAGACTCGATGTCGGCAGGTTGCACGGCGCGCAGCGCATCAACATTCTCGATGTAACGCGGATTCTGCGTAATAGCAGTTTCCGCGCCGCGCAGCTTCGCCTTGACGTTGCCGGTGAGGTACTGGTCGGCCATCTCCCAGCGGTCGTGCCGCGGATTCAGGTAGATCAGCCCCTTCAAGTCGTGGACCAGTTCATCCTCGGGTTTGCCAGTGAGGCGCATCATGCGTGCGAGGTCGATGCGGCCGCTTTCGTTCATCGATACGACAAGCGCGTCCTTCGCAGTCTCGACGTGCGTGACCTCTTTGTGCGGGCTCATCACGCGCTTCGAGAAGATCGCGGCCTTGTTCACGCTTGGTCGGCGTGGCTCGACACCGTGCTTTTTCGCGGTTTCGGGCGAAATGCCCCTGTCGTAGTCGCTTTCGAGCGCGTGCAGGAGCGGATATTCCGGATCTTCGGACATGGAGAGGCGGTTCGCCTGCGAGCTGACGACGTGCCCGAATTTGCGCACGAAGTCGTCGTAGACGCGATTTAGCGTCGTACGCTTGCCGTCGAGTTCAAAGTCCGTGCTGCGCTCGGACTGCTCGCCGAGCATCAGTTCGCGCAGCGCTTCGCGTACATGGACCATCCCCTTGATGCGCGTGCCGGCCCGTTCGTTTTTTGCCTCAACATAGGCATTCGACATAGGCATAGTCGTGTTCGTCGAGAATATCCGGCAAACGGCGGGCAAGCCGACCGTTTGGCGCGACAAAATAGGAGCCACAACCTTCAGTGTGTCGGGGAGCGTGAGCGCTGGCTTGTCGTCGCGGTCGACGGCCACAGCGTCGACACTCGTCGTTGCCCTGTAGACGTTCGCGGGCAGCGCCTCTAGGCGCTGCTCGATCGCGGCAGCGAGGTCAATGCCAGGCTCGGCGACGAGATCTGCCGTGTCGCGGTGCATTTTGCTGGTGATCGCCATCCGACCGGCCATTTGCTCGGGACGATCGATGAAATACTGGTTGAGCGTGATCGGCTCGCCAGTCTCGTGGTCTCATATTTCGCCGACACTCACCCAGCGGCGATCCGGCGTTTCGCCGGCGGCCGATTTCTGCAGGAAGATGATGTCGGTCGTGACCTCGGTAAGCGCGTTACGCTTGAACGCAGTATTCGGGAGGCGGATCGCGCCAAGAAAGTGGGCGTGATCGGCGATGTGCTCGCGTGCGGCTGCATTGGCCGCGTCAAGGAAGTACCGGCTGACGACGACGGCCATAACGCCGCCTTTCCGCACCTTGTCGAGTGATTTGGCGAGGAAGTAGTTGTGGATGGAGAACCCGCCCAGCTCGCGGTGATGCGGGTTGTACAGCGACTGCGACCGAACGGCGGATTGCCAACGCAGGCATCGAAGTGTCCGGACGGAATCACGACGTCCTGCAGGCCGCGGTTGATGTGCGTGGCGCTCGGGTAGAGGTGACGGCCAATTTCGGCCGTCAGCGGGTCAAGCTCGATCGCGGTAAAGTGGCTTGCGGCGCGCATGTGCGCAGACATCAGGCCGATGAAGTTGCCGATGCCGGAAGATGGTTCCTCAATGCGACCACCATTGAAGCCGAGACGTTCGAGGCCCTTGTAGATGCCGCCGATGACGGTTTGCGACGTGTAGTGCGCGTCTTGGGTCGAGCGGCGAGCCCGGTCGTATTCGTCTTTGGGGAAAAGCGACGACAGTTCGAGGTACTCACTCTGCCAGTCCTGATTTCGATGGTCGAAGGCTTGGGGCAGGCAGGCCGCCCCAGCCGACATAACGCACGAGAACGGCCTGCTCTTCGCCTGTCGCCGGCCGGTTCTGCTCACGAAGCTGCATCAGCAAACGTAGAGCGCTAATATTGTCATTGTCGCGATATTTCGCCTTAGCGCCGCCCTCGCCGAGCTGGTCGGCAGCGGTGATCGTGTAGTCGGTCGGGGTTACAACTCGGTGCTGATCTCGTTGCTCGCCAGGATCTCGTGATCCGTCATCCCCGTCTGCCGTTGCTCCAGCGAGCGGGTCAACATCTGATGCTCGATCGTCTGCTGTTCCAGCAGTCTGCCCAACAGGATCACCTCCCCTTCCGCCTCCAGCGCGCGGAGCTTCTCTGAACTGTTGAACGCCCAGCTGTCGAGGATTTTCCACCCCTGCAGGTGATACGAGGGCGAACGACGGACGGCCTCGATCGTCGTCGGTTTGAGGATTTTCGCCGCGATCGTCAGCGGCTGCTGTTGTCCGATTAGCATGTTGTGCTCCTTCATCTTCGTCGAGGTCCACGTCGGCCTGCAGGCGCTCGATGGTGTCGACGGTTTCATTGAATGCAAAGTCGAATGAAAGCTGGTTCAGATCGTCGGCTGGCCGCTGCCGTTTTTTCGCCATGATTCTCACCCCTCTCCGTTTGTACCATAGTCATTATACAAAATAAATGCGTCCGGCTAGGGCTTTGCAACTCGTGTGCCTCATAGTGCGTTAGCGACTATGTGGCATACGTCTTGTACGGTCGTATATCGCCGTCAGCCTCCGGGCTTGGGGGCGTCGCGTCGAGCGACGCGCTGAGCCTGACTCTCGGTCGGGTGCGCTGCGCGGAAGTCAGCGCGAAGGCCAGCGATCGCCGACATGTCGTCATCGGTTGCCCCGCGAAGCGCCATGCGCGTGGCGATTCGGTCCAGCTTATGCTCGAACCCATGCCGCTCTGCGGGTGTCCATTCGCGTGCGCGCTCGGCGTCTCGATGTGGGCGCGGCCTGCGGCCGGCTGGAGCCAAGTCCCTGCGACGAGGCGATTGTCGTAGATCGGCTCATCGCTGTTACGCGCGAACACCTGCATCCGATCGACCAGCATGTCGGCCTCGAGCTTCTCGACGGTGAGCGGCACACCGTTAAACGCCGCATTGTGCTTGTCGCGGTTCGACCAGCGGCCGAAATCGTTGGCTTGCACCTGGCGCTCGTATCGCTCGTGGATACTCAGGCGGCTCGTGAAGGCGTTGACTGCGATCACGCGCGCTTCTACCTGATAACCAGCGTCGAGGAGCTTGCGGCAGAGCTTTCCGAGGCTCTCGGGGTCCCGCATGTGGTGCCGTCGACAACGATATGCCGATGCGCAGCCCCGCAGCAGTCGTAAGTTTTACAGCTCACGGCCCTGCGTCGCCGTGCGTCTTGTCGGCCGCCGTGCGATCGTCCTCAAGCATCAGGTTGATGTAGCGCGGATAGAATTTCCGCAGTTCGTCGGCATCGATTTTGACGGCATTGCCATCTAGATCTTCCATCGCGGTCGCGGCGAGTCCTACCTTGCCGGCGCCTGGTTGCCCGCCCAAGTTGATCGCAACGGGCCGCGCTACTGCGCGCGTAGCCGCAAGCGCTTCGCTCTCGATGGTGCGGAAAATATCCGCGTGGGTTTCCGGGTCGAGCCGATCGATGGCCGTCATTATGCCTCCGCTTAGATGCTCGCTCGCACGAGCTTGCCGTATTGTTCAATGGCGCGGGCGACTGCGTTGTGGTCGCCAATGCGCAGGCGACTGCGTTCGCCAGCGAGGTCGGTTTGCTCCCGACGCAGTTTCGCAATCCATTCCGTATCGGGCACCGGCTTCGCCTTCTCTGCTTCAATGTCGCGCGCCTTCAAGGCGATGACATTGCCGATCGTTTCGAGCGCGCACTCGTAGTCCGCGAGCTGCTCGTCATTCCAGGTAGTCATGGTGTTACGCTCCGGGCCTTACGGGCCGTGTAGGCTTTGCGCAGCAACAAGCTCGCAACAACGATGTCGACGAGGCTGAACATCAGCGGCCTGAATTCGACCGTACCGTTTTGCAAATAGCCGTGTGCGACTGCGAAGCAGAAAAGCAATCCTACGGAAGGGCGAGGATTATGATCGCCGGCTGTGCAATCTTCGCGAGTTTCGTCATTATCAGTTGTCCTCCTTTGACGCGGGTGATGCTCGCCCGGTGATGGCAAGTGACATTCCGCTTCCCGGTTGGGCGTTGAGCAGATCATTATGTTATGGGCACGCGCAAGTTCAGCGAACCGCCGAAGCGACGCATCTCCTCCAACCGAGCCAGTCCATCAGATCGATCGAGCCGTTCTCGTTGGGCGTTTAGTGCGCGGCCCATTCCATCAACTCGCAATGCTCGCGGTCTTTAAGGCGCTCCATTAGCGGAGCGGTCTCGGTAAGATCACTCTTGCCGTCGACGAAAGCGATGGCAGTTGCGTTGATGGCAAACTCGCCCTGCTCGCCTGTTGCGGTGGTGTATTTCATACGATCCAACATCATCCTGATGTGCGCCTCATTCCAGTCCATTTTTCACTCCTTGGGCCACTGTTGCGCGCCGTGCAGGAAGCGGATCAATTCGATGCGCCGTGCGCGCGGTTTCAGTTGATACACAATGATGAACGGCGTGCGGGTAATGACGAGTTCGCGTGTCCCGTCCACGCAACCAGGCCGTCCGATTTCAGGGTTCTCGATCAACATGTCGGTCTGACGCTCGATCTCGTCGAGCTGTCCGAGCGCTGCAAGCGGGTTGTCCTGCGCGATATAGTCGATCACCGCTTCGCGCGCGCGACGGGCCCGTGGCGTCCATACCAGCTCCATCATTTAGCCGGTGCCTGCGATGCGTGCCTTCAACGCTTCGCGCTGGCGTTGCATGTCGTCCTTTACGACGTCGTGAGACACCCACGCGGTATTCGGATCATCCGCCTCGGCGAGCCCCTGCTCGACCTGCCTCCGGAACCATTTGTCGTGCTCTGCAGCTTCATGCGTCCGCTTCAGCGCGGCAGCACGATCAGGCCGCGTGCGCGCGGATGCCTTGTCGTCGGGATTCCATTCTTGAACGTCAAACGAGCCGACGACTAGGCCGAGGCCGCGGAGCAACGTCAGGGCCTGCGCGGGATTGCCAAAAGTGCGCGGTTCGCTGCTGCGGGCCTTCGCGAGCACGGCCTCCCCGCCGTTGCGGGTATCGACCTGGACGTAAAAGGCGCCGCCCTGCGCCTTGAGCGTGACACCTGCGACGCCGCCAGCGTCGGTGGTGGCCCGCAATTGCTCGAGGGTCAAGGTATGCATGCATATCTCCAGATGAAACATAAATTGTTAGTAGAATACACGCATAACAATTAACATGCAATACCACCACGCCCCTGCCCACACGTGATTCAGCACAAAATCTCTCCTTTGTGCGGCTCAAACATTGGCTTTACATCGTCCGTGAATTTGACGCGGCGAAGGTACTCGGCCAGCGCGGCACCGCCGATCTCGCCATCGCGGACGAGTCGGTCGGTGAGGTCATCGAGCACCTGCCTGTTCGCGAGAAAGAAGTCGCGCAAGCTGGCCTCGTATATGGCCTTCAGGTCGGCCAGCACCATGCGGTTGTGCTCGATCTGGTCGGGTGCCTTCGGCCCGCGATAGAACGGCTCGCCGAACCCGCCCAGCAGGTAACAATTGGCGGCATGCGATCCAGCTTGCACAATCGCTGTCAGCGCCGTCGAAGCGATCGCCGTACACCACTTCCTGAGCAATGGTGCCGGCTAAGTCCACAAGCATTTGCCAATGGTGATCGGGCGCACCTTCACCGTGATGTACTGAGGAAACGACGGTAGCAGGGCGTAGAGCAAGGCGTGGCCGGCTTCGTGGACGGCGGTATTGCGGATTTTGTGCGGTTTGAGAATGTGCGCGATTGCTTTGACGATGCCGATCACGTTCGGGCTCACGCTGCGCGGTGCAATGAAGAATGCCATCAGGATCAGGAGAATGCCGATGCCGTTTGATAGCGTCTGAACCGGCTGGGTTTCCAGGGCGTGAACGAGATCCACGAAGGACGGGGAAAAGTAAAAGTAGCGAATGCCAGCGAGCACCGCCGCGTAGCTGATGCCACGCTCAATCAACGTCCGAAAGTAGCGTGCGAAACCGTAGCCGGTGATCAGCACGGTAGCCGCCTTCAGTGCGGCCCAAAGCGTGAACAGGATCGCTCCGAACTCCTCGGCATTCTGATAGATCATCGTGGTCGATGGGGGTAACGCGTTCGCGGCCGGCGCGCTGCGTTCCCAAAAGCCGATCAAGCAGCCCGATCAACACGAACGCGTTGCCCCTGACAACGCGAGTGAGCAATCTCACCCGGTCAAGCCAGGTTAGCGGCTTGATTTGCCGGCGCAGCAGCGGGCCGACTACCCCGCAGCCGACGGCTAAAATCGACAGTGCCATACCCGGCCGTGCGCCAATCCAGTAGTACGCGGCGCACACGAGGACATAGAGCGCGACGCCATACGGCAATGAAACCGCAATGTCGATCCAGTCGCTTCGCGTGAAGGTCAGAAACGACCGTAACCGCACGAATCCTTCCTTGATCCCGATCACCCTAACTTCCCCCCTTTCCTGTAAAACCTATTCGGCCATAGTGCTACTGTGTCACAAAACATTTGAGGTAGCACAGCAATATGGACATCTGTTTAATC
>LFJI01000144.1 GCA_001235855.1 Candidatus Burkholderia brachyanthoides | reverse complement strand
CGCCTACTGCATGCCGCTTGACGCGCGGCTGACGGCGACACGTGTCGCACTGGAGTAGTGGATGCGCTTCACCTGAATGTCGAACAGCGCCACCGGGTCCACTACGATGCCGGTTGCAGGCTGAATCTGCGTGGCGAGCCGTTCCTTGTTCGCTTGCTTGATGCCGCGCCAGCGCGCCTGAAACGCGCCGTCGTCAGCGTATTCGGCGAGCTTGCGCAGGCGGCCGAGATCGGTGGCCCAGCCATCGCCGAGCGCTTCGGTGAGAAGCGCCGCGAGCCCCGGATTGGCCAGCATCATGAAGCGGCGCGGCGTGACGCCATTGGTCACGTTGCGAAAACGCTCGGGCCAAAGTTCCGCGAAATTGCGCAGCACGGTTTCCTTGAACAGATCGGAATGCAGGGCCGCCACGCCGTTGATCGCGTGACTGCCCACCGTCGCGAGATTGGCCATGCGCACGCGTTTCGCGCCGTGCTCGTCGATCAGCGACATGCGCGCGATGCGCGCGTCATCGCCGGGAAAACGCGCGCGCACTTCGTCGAGAAAGCGCTGGTTGATCTCGTAGATGATTTCGAGCGGACGGGCAGCAAGTTCTGAAACAGCGGCAAGCCCCACGTTTCGAGCGCTTCGGGCAACAGCGCAACAGCGTATGGTGCGTATAGGCAAGCGCGCGGCGCGTGATGTCCCATGCGTCGTCCAGTTGCGCGGTGAACATGTCCGTGAAGCGCCCGATGGGCTCGCCCTTCAGCGCGAGCAGACGCAGCATGTCCTGCAGCGAGCACGACACGAAGAAGTACTGCTGCGCGAGCCGCAGACGCTTGCCTGCTTCCGGTTCGTCGTTCGGATAGAGTACCTTGGAGAGCGTCTCGAGAGCGTCTCGGACTGCACCTTCTCGTGCACGGCTGTAGTAATCGCCGGCATTGAAGTCCTGCAGATCGAACGACTCGACCGCCTCACTCTTCCACAGGCGCAGAGCGTGTTGCAGGTGTTGACGTGAAAACCCGGCATCGGCGTGTCGCAGGCCACGCCCTTCACCGTGTAGGCGGGCACCCAGCGCGCGTGAAAGCGGCCTTGTTCATCGGTCCGCCTTTCGGTGCGGCGCCGAACTTCACATAGAACGCGACGTCCGGGCGCAGGATTTCCCACGGGTTGCCCTTTTGCAGCCACTTGTCGGTGACTTCTCCACCTGCCAGCCGTCGTGAATCTCTTGATCGAAGATGCCGAATTCGTAGCGGATGCCATAACCGATGGCCCGAATCTCCAGCGTGGAGAGCGAATCGAGATAGCACGCGGCAAGCCGCCCGAGGCCGCCGTTGCCGAGACCCAGCTCTTCCTCGATGGCGAGCAGCGCATCGAGATCGAGGCCCAGCGCCTGCAACGCGTTGCGCGCATGGCTTTCGATACCCAGATTGATCAGGTTATTGCCAAGCTGCGGCCCGATCAGGAATTCCGCCTACGTCGCACGCGACCTTGGCATCGCGTGCGACGTAGGCGTGTGCAGTCGCGACACGACGCGCCATCATGCGATCGCGCACGGAAAACGCCAGCGTCATGTACCAGTAGTGCGGCGTGGCAATGGCGGGATAGCACCCTTGCAGGCAGGTCAGATTATCGATGATATCGCGCTTCAACGCTTCAACGCCGAGGCCGCTGCGCGCCGGCTCCGCGCTGGGTCGTGATTCTAGGTGAGACATGTCGTCCATGTTGGGTCTCGGCTCTGAAAAAAGGAACGAGGCGGCCGGCATGGATCGGTTGTGTGTCGAGCGCGTGTTGCGCGCGCGTGCAAGCGGCTTCCTGCGGCTCGGGCTGTTTGCTCCACAAGGGTGTGGTCTGCTTGTGTGTCGAACGATTGACAGCGGCGCGCGGGAGCGGCCGCTTAGGTTCGCTCAAGGACGAGTGAGAAGGCGCAGGATGCGCGGATCGTGCTGAACGTCGATGACCATTTCGATCTCGACGTCGCCCAGCGCCGCGTGCGCCGGATTGAGCAAATAGTTGCACGCGAACGGCATGATCGCGCTCGGTACCTTGAGCAGCGCGGTGGCGCCGCTGTCCAGCCATTCGCTGCCCGCCGCCTGTGTGGATGGTAGGTCGTCGCGCCAGTTGTCGGGCAACGCGGATTCGAGAAGTTCGGCGACTGCCACTTCATCGCTCACGGCCACCCGCAGCAGCCGATAGATATCGGGTAAATCCGCCGTCGAGCGTATCTCCTAATGCACCAGCGTCTCGAGCAGCGCGCCGGCCGGATGCTCGGCCAGATAGACGACCGGACGCCCCGAATGCCAGCGCCCCGGCGCGCGCAGGCCGCCTATGCCTTTCAGGTCCGCGTAATTGCTGATTCTCCACAGGACTATCAGGCGAAGCAGCCCTCGTCGATCTGGACCAGCGCGTCTTCGACGAGGCGCGCGCCATGTTCGGTCGCCGCCATTTCCAGCCCGTTGCGGCCGCCGAAGCGCTTCTGCGGATTGCGCAGCCAGCTCATCGCTTTGTCGTTGCTGCCGAACGCGGCATTCGCTGCGACGATGCGCGCTATGCGAATGGCGCGTTCGGACTCCTCGGTCGAGAGCCGCTCGTGCTGTTGGCGACGGTGCGTGAGCGTACGGCGCGGAATGATGAAGGCCAGTTCGTCGGCCTTGAGGCCCTGCGCGCCCAGCCGGTCGATCACGTCCACCTCGACACGTTCCTGCGCGAGATCGGCCAGATCCGCGGCGCCGTTGATGCGCGTGGCCAGCAGCTATGCCGAGCACGGCGAATTCCGTGCGGCGCGGGTTGCCTGCTCCGGTGGGTTTGAAAATGATCGTTTCCATGATGTTCGCTCTCGGCAAAATGCCCAGCAATGCCCAGCCATTATAGGCGTTTTGCCGGTCACCGTCCATCCGGCGCGCGATGCGCGGACTGCCGCGCCCGCTCCCCGATGCCGCCCTCTTCGCGAATGCCAAGTGCATCGAGCAGCCAGGCCTTGAAGGTCTCGAACGCCTCGTACCGATGCTGCCGGTGCGGATGCACGAGGTAATGCCCGACGTATTCCACTTCGCGCGTCGAGTCCGCGAGCGGCCGCACGAGTTCGCCGCGCTGCAGTTCGCGCTCGGACAGCAGCGTCGATTCGAGCACCACGCTCAGATCGTCCACCGCCACCGCGATCGCCATCGAACTGCAGTCGAAACGCAGGCCGTAGTGGTTCGGCGGCGGCATCTATCTGATTGGCCTCGAACCAGCCTTTTCACTGATACATCTGCACCTCGCACTGAATGAGCGGCACGTGGTACATGTCCTCCGGCTTGCGGATGCGCTCCGCCAGCGCCGGCGTGCACAGCGGCGCGAGGCCTTCCAACGCGAGCGGAATCGAATCTTTTCGTACGGAGACGACTTGGGCTCGCCGTAGACGATATCGAGATCGAAGTCGTCGTCGAAACGCGCGTAGTCCGTGCTCGCCGAAAAACGCAGGTCGATGTTTGGATGATCGCGCACGAAACCCGCGAGCCGCGGCAACAGCCATTGCGCCGCGAAGCTCGGCGCGGTGTGCAATCGCATCGGCGTGCAGCTCCTCGTTCGCCAGCAGCGCGAAGCCGCGCTGCATCTCGTCCATGCCGAGCTGGATATGCTCCATGAGCGTCGCGCCCTCACGCGTCAGGCGCACTTCGCGCGTGCTGCGCTGAAACAGGCGATGCCCGAGCGAGTCTTCGAGCTTGCGCATGGAATGGCTCACTGCGCTCGGCGACAGGCTCAATTCACGCGCCGCATCCGCGAAGGAAAGGGTCCGGCCGGCAGCCTCGAAAACCCTAATATACGAAAGCGGAATCTTCCGGAAGCCGTTCATTGGCGGGATTCGTGAATCGGATTCATGATCTGGTGCAATCTTTTCTTTTTTCGAGCTTGTCCCGGCAAGGATACAGTAGGCCGACCTCGTTCCCACACCTGCCCGATTGCTGAACAGGAAACAACTGCAGCGACCGGGGGTTGCCGAGGAATCACCATCCCGTCTTCCGCAGGAACAGCCATGACAATGATTACGGAAGCCGAGCCGAAAGCCGGCTCGACGTTAGCACGACTCTCCAAACTTGCCGATCACGCCTACCGCATCCGCCGCTTCGCGCTGCGCATGGGCGAGGTCCAGGGCTGCATCGGCCAGGCGCTCGGACTCGCCGACGCCCTCGCGGTTGCCTGGTACGACGCGATGAATCTGCGCCCCGACGATCCCGAATGGGAAGGCCGCGACCGCTTTCTGCTCTCGCACGGCCACTACGCGATCGCGCTGTACCCGGCGCTGATCGAAGCCGGCGTGATCCCCGAAGCGAAACTCGAAATCTACGGCTCCGACGACAGCCGCCTGCCGATGTCGGGCATGGCGAGCTACACGCCGGGCATGGAAATCTCGGGCGGCTCGCTCGGCCAGGACCTGACGATTGCCGTCGGTATGGCGTTAGGGTTGCGTCTGAAGGGCAATCCTGCCTTCGTCTACAACTCGATGTCCAACGGCGAACTCGACGAAGGCGCCACCTGGGAAGCCGCGCTGCCGGGTCTGACGACCTGGTTACGGCCCGAGCCATCAGGCGACCAAAGACCTCGCGCTGATGCGCGCGATTCCCGGCATGACCGTGATCGATCCGTGCGATGCGCTCGACACCGAACAAGGCCGTCAGTGCAATCGCCGCGCACAACGGCCCGGTGTACATGCGCCTGCTGCGCAGCAAGGTGCCTGCGGTGCTCGACGATTACGACTACACCTTCGAACTCGGCAAGGCGAAGATGCTGCGCGACGACGGCGACGTGCTGATCGTCTCGTCCGGCATCGTGACCATGCGCGCGCTCGAAGCCGCGCAGGCGCTCGACGACGGGTCCGCCAAGGTTGGCTTGCTGCATTATTGCTCGACGAAGCCACCATCGTCGAGCAATAATGCAGCAAGCCGCGGCGTCTCGTGATCGTCGCGGAGAACCATAGCGTGATCGGCGGCCTGGGCGATGCGGTCATGAGCACGCTGGTGCGCCATCGCGTGCTGCCGTAGTTCCGTCACATCGCGCTGCCGACGCTGCACGACCGCTACGGCATTTCGACGGCATCGATCGTCGAGAACATCAAGACGTGGCTGAAGTAATCGGGGAGTATCGAAGATCATGAAGGTAACTTTTATCGGCATCGGCGCGATCAGTTTGCCAATGGCACTGCAAATCAAGGGCGCGGGCCACAACGTACGGGCATCGACCTGTCGCCGCGCGCGCTTGAAATGGCGCGGGAAGCCAGCCTAGCCGCGACGGACAGCTTCGCCGCCGCGCCCGCCGCCGACGGGCGTCGCGATAGTCGCGACGCCCGCGCAACTGGCATCGCTTGTGGAAAGCGTCGGCACTAACCTGAAGGGCCAGACGTGGGTCGTGATGTCCACCGTCGGCCCGGACGCCGTTCGCGAACAGGGCGAACGCCTGAAGGCGCCCGGCGCCCGCGTGGTGGATGCGCCCGTGATCGGCGGCACCGCGCGCGCCAAGACCGGGCAGCTCGTGATCTTCGCGTCGGGCGAACAGGCGGATATCGACGTCGTACGCCCCGTGCTCGATGCGATCGATGGGCTCCGTGCGCGTCACGGGTCCGAAGCTCGGCGACGGTCAGGCGATCAAGGTCGTGAACCAGCATCTGTGCTCGGTGCATATCGTGGCCGCGGCGGAAGCGCTCAATTTCGCGCGCAAGCTCGGCCTCGATCAGGCCACCGTGGAACTGATCGAGAAAGGCGCGGCGGGTTTGTGGATGCTGTCGGATCGCGGTCCGCGCATGCTGCAAGGCACCGACGTCAACGTGACGAGTTCGATCAACATCTTCGTGAAGGACAGCGATCTCGTGGCCGATGCCACCGCGACGTGCGGCGCGGACGTGCCGCTCCTGTCGATCGCCAACGTGCGCTATCACGAAGCGGCCGATGCGGGACTCGGCCTGCGCGACGATAGCCGCATGATCGAAACCTGGCGCTGAATCCATCGCGATAACGAGCATTAATATTCGTGATGAGCGCTCGCTGAAGGCGCAACACGATCCGGCCATGTTCCCTCGTGGCATGGCCGGATGACGTATCGGAGACTACATAACATGAGCAGCAACAACGAAGATGAGCAGCAACAACGAAGGCCGCGCAGGCAAGGTCGCCATCGCATCGATAATCGGCTCGGCGGTCGAAAGCTACGACTTCTTCATCTACGGCACCGCCGTCGCAGCGTGGTTCGGCAAAATCTTCTTTCATACGACGGAGCCGATCGTCGGCATTCTGGCGTCGTTCGCGACGCTCGCCATCGGCTTTCTGTTCCGCCCGCTCGGCGGCTATCTCGCCGGACACTACGGCGACAGCATCGGCCGCAAGGCGGTGCTGTTCTGGTCGCTCGTCGGCATGGGCGGCACGACGGTGCTGATCGGCGCCTTGCCGACTTATGCGCAGACCGGCGTGCTCGCGCCGATCGGCCTGATTCTGCTGCGTATCGTGCAAGGCATCGGCTTCGGCGCGGAATGGGGCGGCGCGGTGCCGCAACTGGGCATTCCGCTGGGACTGTTGCTGGCCAACGGCGCGTTCCTGTTGTCGGGCGCGCTTTTCGAAGGCGACTGAGTATGGCGCACGCCGTTCCTGCTCTCCTTCGTGATGGTCGCCATCGGCATCCTCATCCGGATGAGCGCGTCGGAGTCGCCGGAGTTCGAAGCCGTGAGGCCGAGAACAAGGTGGTGAAGCAGCCCACGCTCGAAGTCATCAAGAGCGACTGGCGCAGCATCCTGAAGATCATCGGCCTGCGCATGGCGGAAACTGGCGGCTGCTACATCACGACAAGCTTCATGCTGTCGTACGTGGCGCTCGCGCACGTCTCGACGACCAAGCATGTGCTGTGGGGCACGCTGATCGGTTCCGCGATCGGCCTCGCGAGCCATCTGGTCTACGGCGCGTTGAGCGACAGGATCGGCCGCCGTCCGGTGTTCATGCTCGGCGCGCTGTTCACCATCGCGTTCGGCATCCCGATGTTCATGCTCATCAATACCGGCGCGATCGTCATGGTGATCGTCGCGGTGGCGTTGTCGCTGCTATTCAGCCACGATCCGATCTTCGCGGTCGAGGCGAGCTGGTTCTCTGAGCAGTTCCCGGCCAACGTGCGCTCGTCGGGCATTTCGCTCGGCTACAACAGCGCATCGGTGATCGCGGGTCTGCTGCCGATCATCGCGACCGCCATGTACGGCGCGTTCGGCTGGATCGGACCGGCGCTGATGTTCTCGGCGTTCGGCGTGATCTCGACCTGCTGCGCTCTCGCGATGAAGGAAACCGCACCCGCCGCGCTGGCGCGCAAGAAGCGCGCGGACAATCCGGAACGGCGCTACGCCGCATAACGAACCCTCGTTGCTCCAGGCTTGACCTGTTCGCTCGCCTTCATGGCGGGCTTTTTTTCGGTGCGCCGAGCATGCGCAACAGCTTAGGGGTGCGAGTCCCCTGTCCA
>LFJI01000143.1 GCA_001235855.1 Candidatus Burkholderia brachyanthoides | reverse complement strand
GACCATCTCATTAAACCCCACGTTTTCCAAAACGTGGGGTTGGTCAGCAGTCTGACGCCGCCTGAATTCAGGCGGCGTCACTCAAAGCACGTAGCTAAACGATGCAGGTCACTTCCTCACCGAATGCTGCCTGCGAAACACCAGCCAGCGCGGCGCCTTGAAGCGCACGATGCTGATATACAGCCACACATACGTCGCCGCGAACACCATCACGAAGCAGAACAGATGCACCGTGTGCTGCCAGAACAGCGTCGCCGGAATCACGGCGATCAGACACAGCAGCCAGAGATAAGGCGAAGTCAGCGAATTGCGCCGCGTGATTTCATGCGCGGTCTTGGCGCCCACGGCCCAGCGCATGAGCCGCTTGTAGACCAGCATATGCAGATGCACGCCGTCCGGAATGCCCGGTGAAATGCCGCGAATGAACTTCTTCCGGTAGATCGAGAAGCACGTCTCAAAGATCGGATACATGAAAAGCAGCACGGGATACCACGCCGACACGTCGCGGTTGCGCATCACGAGCATGATCGACAGTCCGCCGAGCATGAAGCCGACGAAGTACGCGCCGCCATCGCCGAGAAAAATCAGGCCGGCCGGGAAGTTCCAGATGAAGAAGCCCATCACCGCGCCCATCATGATGAGCGAGCCGGACAGTACCACCGGATCGTGTACCTGAAACGCCACGTAAGCGAGCGAGGCGAACATCATGAACGTGACCATCGACGCGAGGCCGTTGAAGCCGTCGATGATATTCACCGCATTCGCGAGCGCGGCCACCGTGAGCACCGTCACCGCGCAGGAAATGGTCGTGTATGTCAGCAGAAAATCGAGCGGCGGCACGCTGATGCGCGTCACTGCGATATCGAGCGCCATATACGCGAGTCCCGCCGCCGCCATCGTGCAGATCAGGCGCACGAGCGGCGACACGCGCTTGGTGAGATCTTCGGCGAGCCCGGACAGAAACGCCGGCAGCCCGCACACGATGATGCCGAGTATCCCCGCCGACACCGCGGGATAAGTCCATCGCAACTGCACGGCGGATGCGGTGAGCCCACACAGAATGCCGATGCCGCCCACGCGCGGCACGGGCCGCGCGTGAAACTTCTGCACGCCGACGAGATCGGTATCGCCGAACGCGCCTTCGTTAAGATGCGCGAGGCGCACGATCAGCAGGGTCACGGCCAGCGAGACCAGAAAAGCAAGCGCGAAACTAAGCATGAGATAAGACCGATGAAAAGAAGTGCGCCGATGCGTCAGGCAAGGCCACGCAGATTCTGCGACTGCCAGCGCCAGTGATCGGCGCACATGCGCTCGATGCCGTGCTCCGCGCGCCAGCCGATCAGTTCCGCGGCGGCGGCCGGATCGGCGTAGCAGGACGCGACATCGCCCGGACGGCGCAGCACGAGTTCATAGGGCACCGCTTTGCCCGACGCCGCTTCGAACGCCTTCACCACATCCAGCACGCTGTAGCCGCGGCCGGTGCCGAGATTCACGACGAAGCTGCGGTCGAGCGACTTGAGCGCATTGATGGCGGCGATATGCCCGCGCGCTAGATCGACCACGTGGATGTAGTCGCGCACGCCGGTGCCGTCGTGCGTGGCGTAATCGCTGCCGAATACGCGCAGCCGCTCCAGCTTGCCGACCGCCACCTGCGCGACGTACGGCATCAGGTTGTTCGGCATGTCCGCCGGGTCTTCGCCGATCAGGCCGCTTTCGTGCGCGCCGACCGGATTGAAATAGCGCAGCGTCGCGATGCGCCACGACGCATCGGAGATTTCGAGGTCGCGCAGAATCTGCTCGGCGATCAGCTTCGACTGGCCGTACGGGTTGGTCGCCGACAGCGGAAAGCTCTCGTCGATCGGCACGCTTTTCGGCACGCCGTACACCGCCGCCGACGAACTGAATACGAAATTGCGCACGTTGCGCTCGCGCATCACGTCGAGCACGGTGAGCAGGCTGCCGATGTTGTTGCTGTAGTACTCGATCGGCATCGCGACCGATTCGCCCACCGACTTGAGCGCCGCGAAGTGGATGGCGCCGGTGATCGGGTGCGCGTCGAAAATGCGCGACAGGGCGCCTTTGTCGCGCGCGTCTTCCTGATAGAACGCGATCTTCTTGCCCGTGATGCGCTCGACGCGCTTCACCGACTCGGCACGGCTGTTCACCAGATTGTCGACGACGACGACATCATAACCAGTATCGAGCAATTCGACGCAGGTGTGCGAACCGATGAAGCCCACACCGCCGGTGACGAGAATCGTGCCTTGATCCGCGGAATTTTTCGACGGGTTGCCGTTCATGATGTGCGCTCCTGAAAGCCGTTATCAGAGTGAAATACCGGTAATGGCGTGTATTGTGCCCTTGTATCGCTCGACGACCTGCTTTTCGTCGAATTCGCGAGCGATTTTTTCGCGGCCGCGTTGCGCCATGGCCGCGCGTTCCGCGGGCGACAGCGTCAGCATGCGTTTGAGTTGTGACGCGAGACTCGTTGCGCTTTTGACCTCGCACAGCAGGCCGGTGACGCCGTGTTCGACCACTTCGCGGCAGCCGGGCACGTCGGTGGCGACGATCGGACGGCCCATCGCGGCCGCTTCCATCAGCGTGCGCGGTACGCCTTCGCGATAGGAGGGCAGCACGACGCAATCCGCCGCCGCGATCAGCGGCCGCACGTCGTGCGCTTCGCCGAGATACTCGACGATACGCTCACGCTCCCATTTTTGTACGTCCGTGCGGCTGATCGCGCTCGGATTGTCGACGCCGACCGGCCCGAGCAATTGAAAGCGCGCGTGCGGAAAGCGCAGCTTCAGACTGCGCGCGGCCTCGACGTATTCCGCCACGCCCTTGTCCCACAAGAGCCGGCCGATCAGGACGAAAACGAAATCCTCGCGCGCGGCCAGCGGCGCCCACGCGAACTCGTCCAGATCGACGCCTTCGCCATGCAGCCGGCGTGCACGATCCTTGTGCGCGAGCAGATTCTCGTGCACGAACGCGTGATGATCGTCCTTGTTCAGAAACCACACTTCGCGTGGAAAGCGGAAGGCGAAGCGATAGAGCAGCTTGGCGACCTGCGCCGCACGGCTCTTCTGGATGAAGGTGTAGCCGAGGCCCGTGGTCACAGCGATGGACGACACGCCCGCGAGCTTCGCGGCGATCGAGCCGTAGATGTTCGGCTTGATCGTGTAATGGAAGACGATGTGCGGGCGCGTCGCGCGGTATTCGCGGTAGAGCGCCATCAGCGTCTTCAAGTCTTCGCGCGGATCGGTGCCTTTCGACGCCACCGGCAACTCGACGCAGCGGCAGCCCATCTCCGTAAGCGGCTCGAAGGTGCGGTCGCGCGGCGCGATGATCGTCACCTCCGCGCCGCGCGCGGTCAGCATGCGCAGCACGCCACGCCGGTAGGTGTAGATGGCCCACGCCGTATTGCAGACGAGGGCGATGCGAAGACGGGACCCTTGTTTCGTCATGCGATGGTTACGTTGTGAGCACATTCAGTGCTGTCACGCGGTGGACGAGCGCCTGAGCAGCTTCGCCTTCAGCCCGCGCAGCGCGCGATACGGCAGCAGCAGATGCGCGCAATTTTTGGCAATGCCGATCCAGTCGAACGGATTGCCCGCCCGCATGTAACGCAGTTGCAGGCGCAGCGTTGACAGCGTCTGCGTCCGCCGTTTGGTGGCGCTGATACCGCTTTCGTTCAGTTCGTAGTAGAGGCCGAATTCCGGCAGATTCGCGCCATCGTGGCGCGCCATGAGCCGCAGCACGAGATCGAGGTCCTCAGCGGCGCGATAGTCCGCGCGATAGTTGCCGGCCGTCATCACGGCATCGACGCGCAGCATCAGCGACGGATGCGCGAAGCACGAGCGCATCAGCATGGCGCGGCGGATCGCGGCGGGTTCGGTCGGCGGCGTGAGGTCGAAAAGCGGCGCTGCCGATGTCGAGATGACATGCGTCCACATGCCGAGCGCCGCCACATTCGGATGCGCTTCCATGTACGCGCGCTGCTTCGACAGACGCTGCGGCGTCGCCAGATCGCCGGTATCGATGCGCGCCGCATAGCGCACGCCGCGTCGCGCCAGCGCGTCGATGCCGGCCTGCAATGCTCGCTCGATGCCGGCGTTGCGCGCCATGCGCAAAATCTCGATCTCCATCCCGCCGATGACGGGCGCGACGAGCGGCGGCGTGCTGCCGTCATCGACGATCAGCACGCGCACGGCCGACGGCTCGCTGAACGACAGCAGCGTGCGCGCCAGATCGGCCTGACCGTTGAACGCGGGAATCAGGACGACGACGTCGTGGAGCGTGTCGGAAGCGTTCATGCGCGCAGCCGGAAACGGATGTAATAGAAATTGACGGATGCCGCCGCGACATAGCCCGCCGCCAGCCCGATCAGCGCGCCGTAGCCTTCAAAACGCGGAATCGCGATCAGGTTCACGACGAACGCGACGGCCAGCGCGAGCAGCCATTTCGACAGCAACACGTACTTGGCCTGATATTTCAGCACGATGAGGTTGCCGATCGCCTCGATGCCCGCCGGCACCGAGAGCCACACCGCCCAGCGGAAGATATCCGCCGCGTCCACATAGTTCGGTCCGAACACGCGCGCGATGATGAAGCCCGCGAGCGCGTCGAGCACGGCGGCGCCGGCGATCATTAGCGCGGCGGTCATCGCGAACAGGCGCCGCAGCACGTTGCGCCTGAGCAGCGCCTTGTCCTGCACGCGATAGACGAAGGCGGGCGCGATCGTTTGCGAGAGCATCAGCGCGAGCGCTATCCAGTTTTCGTTCAACTGCTGCGCGGCGGAGTACAGCCCGAATTCGGCGAACGATACGCGATGCGCGAGCATCAGCCGGTCGAGCTTGAGAAACAGATACATGCCGATCAGTCCGATCCAGAACACGGTTCCGGCGC
The DNA here is from genome assembly GCA_001235855.1 of Candidatus Burkholderia brachyanthoides. Lineage (GTDB taxonomy): Bacteria > Pseudomonadota > Gammaproteobacteria > Burkholderiales > Burkholderiaceae > Caballeronia > Caballeronia brachyanthoides. Next base: position 2,581 of record LFJI01000143.1, on the reverse strand, counting down.
TCGCGAAATGCCGGAACAGCACGCGATCGAAATGCCAGCCGAGCCTGCCGCCGTGACGCCGCATGTAATACAGCACAAGCACCGCGCCGATGCCAGCCGCTTCCAGCGCCCATAGCCAGCCGAAGCTCGCCGCGCCCGCCGCCATGCGCACGAGCGCGAAGACCAGCGCCGCCTTGACGATGGCCGCCGCCATGCTCGCGAGCAATTGCGGCTTGCTGTAGGTCATGCTCTGCAGCCACGCATTGATCACGCCAATGAACGGTTCGCGGAACAGCAGCGTAACGGCGAGGCCCGCCAGCATCGCGCCGACGGTCGGATCGATGAAGCCTGCCGCGATCCACGCCCAGGTCAGCGCCAGCGCCAGCGCCGACAGGCCCATGCGCAGCACGAAGGCGCTGCCGAGCACGCGGCCGGTTTCTCCCGGCGGCCGGTGCACGATGGTCGGCACCAGGATTTCCGTGCCGCACACCCAGGTGATCGGCGCGATCACGAGCAGGAGCGTGTTCGCGTATTGCCACTTGCCGAACGCATCCGGGCCGAGATAACGCGCGAGCAATCCGGAGATGACGATGGCTACCGCAATCTGCGTAAGCCGCTCCAGCCCCAGCCAGACGATGTTGGCGCGCGCGCGCGCGACGTCCGGATTGCCGGAGCGCGTCAGCATTTTCATGCGCAAGCCTTACAGCCGAAAGCGGGCATGAAGCGTGCTATGTGAGCCCGTTCAGTGCCGCATGCGCGTGAAGAAACGCCTTTCTCGGTCAAGTTGTATACGTTTTCGCGCCTAGGCGCGCCATTCGAGGGCGCAGCGGGCAGGGAGCGTTCGGGCATTGGATTAGAATGAGCGCAGGGTTTGCCCGGATTCCGTACCCGGGCGGTTTCCCGAGTCGTACCAGTATGCGCACCATCAAAGCACTGAAAGACAGCGATTATAAGTGCGAACGGTTGCCCGCCGTGCGAACGGTTGCCCGCCCGGGCGCCATGTTCGTAAAGCTTTAACCAACCTGACGGCAGAATCTGGAGAGACGCATCCCATGGAAGGGCGCGGCGCGGTGCGTGTCTTCACGACTTGCATGCCCTCATGGCTGCATCGCCGAGAATCCATCAATTAATAGAGAAGAGGTAGCCATCTCATGAGCCAAGTATCGCAATCCATCTTCAAGGCCTACGACATCCGCGGCATCGTGGGCAAGACCGTTGGTCGCGACGTCGCGAAGAACATCGGCCAAGCGTTCGGCAGCGAGATCAAAAAGCAGGGCGGCGATTCCGTTGTGATCGCGCGCGACGGCCGCCTCTCGGGTTCTGAACTGTCGTCGGCGCTCGCGGACGGCCTGCGCGCGGTGGGTATCGATGTCGTCGATGTCGGCATGGTGCCGACGCCGGTCGGTTACTTCGCCGCGAGCGTGCCGCTGCCCCTGCCCTCGGGCGAGCGTCGCGTGGATTCGTGCATCGTGGTGACGGGCAGCCACAATCCGCCCGACTACAACGGCTTCAAGATGGTCCTGCGCGGCGCGGCCATCTATGGCGACCAGATTCAGGTGCTGTACAAGCGCATCGTGGCCGACGACTTCGAGAAGGGCGAAGGCACCTACACCGAGTTCGACGTGTCGCAGATCTACCTCGACCGCATCGTGTCGGACGTGAAGCCGGTGCGCCCCATGAAGATCGTCGTCGATACCGCCAACGGCGTGGTGGGCGGTATCGCGCCGCGTTTCTTTAAGGCGCTCGGCTGCGAACTGGTCGAACTGTTCACGGACATCGACGGCAACTTCCCGAACCATCACCCGGATCCGGCGCACCTCGAAAACCTTCAGGACGTCATCAAGGCGCTGAAGGAATCGGATGCCGAAGTCGGCTTCGCATTCGACGGTGACGGCGACCGTCTGGGCGTGGTGACGAAGGACGGCCAGGTGATATTCCCCGACCGTCAACTGATGTTGTTCGCTCAGGAAGTGCTGTCGCGCAACAAGGGCGGCCAGATCATTTACGACGTGAAGTGCACGCGCAATCTGGCGAAGTGGGTGCGCGATCAGGGCGGCGAGCCGGTCATGTGGAAGACCGGCCACTCGCTCGTGAAGGCGAAGCTGCGCGAAACCGGCGCGCCGCTGGCGGGCGAAATGAGCGGCCACGTGTTCTTCAAGGACCGCTGGTACGGTTTCGACGACGGCCTGTACACGGGCGCGCGTCTGCTCGAAATCCTCTCGCGCGTGGCCGATTCGAGCAAGCTGCTCAACGATCTGCCGGATTCGCTGTCCACGCCTGAACTCCAGTTGAAGATGGAAGAGGGCGAGAACGTCCAGCTCATTTCGGCGATGCAGAAGAACGCCAAGTTCGAAGACGCGGACGATGTGCTGACCATCGACGGTCTGCGCGTGGAATATCCGGACGGCTTCGGTCTTGCGCGCTCGTCGAACACGACGCCGGTCGTTGTGATGCGCTTCGAGGCGGACAACGAAGCGGCACTGAAGCGCATTCAGGAAGATTTCCGCCGCGTGATCCTGGCGGAGAAGGCGGACGCGAAGCTGCCATTCTAGTACTACTGTGTCATAAGATCCCTGGCATTATAGGAGCTTCTTCATCCTTT
>LFJI01000142.1 GCA_001235855.1 Candidatus Burkholderia brachyanthoides | reverse complement strand
CGCACGGTGGTGTGGGAGGGGGCGGGCCGCGAGGCCTGCCCCTATCCCGATCGTGAAGCGAGAGCTTACTTGGCGTTCGCGAGTGCCACCGCCGTATCCAGCATGCGGTTCGAGAAGCCCCACTCGTTGTCGTACCAGCTCGACACCTTCACGAGACGGCCCGAAACCTTGGTCAGCGTCGAATCGAACGTCGACGATGCCGGGTTGTGGTTGTAGTCGATCGAAACCAGCGGCGCGTCGTTGTAGCCGAGTACGCCCTTCAATGCGCCTTCCGACGCTTCCTTCATGATCTGGTTGACTTCTTCCACCGTCGTGTCGCGCGCGGCGATGAACGACAGATTGACCAGCGACACGTTGATGGTCGGCACGCGGATCGCGTAACCGTCCAGCTTGCCGTTCAGCTCTGGCAGCACAAGGCCGACCGCCGACGCGGCACCGGTCTTCGTCGGAATCTGGCTGTGCGTGGCCGAGCGGGCGCGGCGCAGGTCTTCGTGATACACGTCGGTCAGGACCTGATTGTTCGTGTAGGCGTGGATGGTGGTCATCAGACCATTCACCAGACCGATCTTGTCGTTCAGCGGCTTGACCATCGGCGCCAGGCAGTTCGTCGTGCACGATGCATTCGAGATGACCGTGTCCGATGCCTTCAGCACGTTGTGGTTCACGCCGTAGACGATGGTCGCGTCCACGTCCTTGCCGCCCGGCGCCGAAATGATGACCTTCTTCGCGCCGCCCTTGATATGCTCGCTGGCCTTTTCCTTGGTCGTGAAAAAACCCGTGCACTCGAACACCACGTCGACCTTCAGCTCGCCCCATGGCAGTTCGGCCGGGTTGCGGTTGGCCAGCACGCGGATCTTGTCGCCGTTGACGACGAGGTAATCGCCGTCCACCGACACCTGACCCGGAAACTTGCCGTGCGCCGTGTCGTACTGCGTGAGGTGCGCGTTGGTCTTGGCATCGCCTAGATCGTTGATGGCGACGATCTCGATGTCGTGCTTCTTGCCGTTCTCGTAAAACGCGCGCAGCGTGTTACGGCCGATACGGCCGTAACCGTTGATTGCAACACGAATCGTCATGGTCTATCTCCTGATGGTAAAAAAACCTGCTTCGCTGACGCGTGTGCTTACGCGGCCAGAACGGCCTTCGCCGTTTTGACGACGTTCTCTACCGTGAAGCCGAAGTGCTTGAACAGCGCGCCCGCCGGCGCCGATTCACCGAACGTGTCGATGCCGACCACGCCGCCTTCCAGGCCCACGTACTTGCGCCAGGAATCCGTCACGCCCGCCTCGATCGCCACGCGCAGCACGCCCTTGGGCAACACGCGCTCGCGATACTCGACGTCTTGTTTGTCGAATATGTTCGTGCAGGGCATCGACACGACGCGCGCGCCGATGCCTTCCTTCGCCAGCGCCTCGACCGCTTCCATCGCAAGCTGCACTTCCGAGCCGGTCGCGATGAGGATGATCTTGCGCGCGGGAATGTCGTCGTTCCAGTCGCGCAGCACATAGCCGCCCTTCGCGATGTTTGCGATCTGGATATCGTTGCGCAGCGAGTATTGCAGGTTCTGGCGGCTGAAGATCAGGGTCGACGGACCGTGATGCGCGATCGCATGCGTCCACGCCACCGCCGTTTCGACCGTATCCGCCGGACGCCACGTCTGCAAATTCGGGATCAGGCGCAGGCTGGAGACGTGCTCGATCGACTGGTGCGTCGGGCCGTCTTCGCCAAGGCCGATGGAATCGTGCGTGAACACGAAGATCGAGCGCGACTTCATCAGCGCGGCGACGCGCAGCGCGTTGCGGCTGTAGTCCGAGAACGTCAGGAACGTGCCGCCGAACGGCCGATAGCCGCCGTGCACCGCGATCCCGTTGATGGCCGCGCTCATGCCGAATTCACGCACGCCGTAATTGATGTGATTGCCCCACTGGATGCCCGCGTGATTCGTGTTGGCGTTCTCCGCGTCGCCCGCAGCGCGCACTGCCTTCGATGCCTTCCAGTTGGTGAGATTCGAGCCGGTCAGGTCGGCGGAGCCGCCGAGCAGTTCCGGCAGCGTGGCCGCGAGACCCTCGATGGTGTTCTGCGATGCCTTGCGCGTCGCGATGGTCTCGACCTTCTGGTTCGCGTCCTCGATGATCTTCGCGGCCGCTTCCGCCCAGTTCGCGGGCAACTCGCCGTTCATGCGGCGCGAGAATTCGGCAGCTTCACTGCCGTACTTTGCGCGGTAGGCGTCGAACGACTTGTTCCACTCGGCTTCGGCGTGCGTGCCCTGCTCCTTCGCGTCCCACGCGGCATAGACTTCCGCAGGGATTTCGAACGGGCCGTAGTTCCAGCCGATGGCCGCGCGCGTCGCCGCGATTTCCTTGTCGCCCAGCGGCGCGCCGTGCGCGTCGTGGCCGCCTGCCTTGGTCGGCGCACCCTTGCCGATGACCGTGCGGCAGCAGATCAGCGTCGGCTTGTCCGAATTCTTCGCCTGCGCGATGGCGGCATCGACGGCATCGACGTCATGGCCGTCCACGCCGCGCACGACGTTCCAGCCGTACGCTTCGAAGCGCTTGGGCGTGTCGTCGTGGAACCAGTGCTCCACGCGGCCGTCGATGGAAATGCCGTTGTCGTCGTACAGCGCAATCAGCTTGTTCAGCTTGAGCGTGCCCGCAAGCGAACAAGCTTCGTGCGAGATGCCTTCCATCAGGCAGCCGTCGCCCAGGAACACGTACGTGTAGTGATCGACGATCTTCGCGTCCGCCTTGTTGAACTCGGCGGCGAGCAGCGCCTCGGCCAGCGCCATGCCGACCGCATTGCCGACGCCCTGGCCGAGCGGGCCGGTGGTCGTCTCGACGCCATCCGTCATGCCGTATTCCGGATGGCCCGGCGTCTTCGAATGCAGTTGGCGGAAGTTCTTGAATTCGCTCATCGGCAGGTCGTAGCCGGTGAGGTGCAGCAGCGAATACAGCAGAATGGAACCGTGACCGTTCGACAGAACGAAACGGTCGCGGTCGAACCAGTGCGGGTTCGCCGGGTTGTGCTTCAGGTGACGCGACCACAGCGCGACGCCGATTTCCGCCATGCCCATCGGCATGCCCGGGTGGCCGGAGTTGGCTTGTTGGACGGCGTCCATGGCGAGCGCGCGGATTGCGTTGGCCATGAGGGCGGATGGGCGGGAGGTCGGGGTCATCATGTCGAGAATGGGCTGGTCCTGAGATGATCCACGGTGCTTCTCAGGAGCACAGCGAACCCGAAATAAACTGCGTTTTCAGGACCGGAACGACGAGAAACGACGAGGATTGGAAGGAAGTCATTCTATCAGACCGGTCCCATTGGCAAACGGCCATGCGCGCGCACCGCGCCGCCAAAGCCTCGCCATCCGACGCTCACGACCGCGCGATGGGTGTAGGCACGTTCCGTGCCACGCGAGTCCGACGCGCCCGGCGCAAGACTTCGCGCCACCGGCCGGCGCTTCGCGCGCGACGGGCCGATCTGTCCACGACGGCCACGCCGCAGCCACCAAACGGCCAATGGTTCGAAAAGCTGAAAAGCTTCGTGGCAAAATCTTTTCATTGACGGTATGCAGCAAGGCTTCAAGGAGTGCTTTCGATGACCGATCCTCGCCCGGCCGACGTGCCCTGGCTCACGCTCTATCTGACCGTGCGCGACGCGCGCGTGAGCATCGCGTTCTACGAGAAGGCGCTGGGTTTCGCGGTGCGTGACAGCGTGAACGACGACGGCACCGTCATCCATGTCGAGATGACTTATCGCGGGCAGTTGATCGTCATGTTCGCGCCGGAGGGCGCGTACAGATCGCAGGCACGCACGCCGAAAAGCGCCAGTCAGATGGCGCCGCAGTCGTTTTATCTGTATGTCGACGACGTCGATGCGACCTTCGCGCAGGCGCTTGCCGTCGGCGCGAAGGTCGCATCGAGCCGCAGGATCAGTTCTGGGCGACCGGTTCGCGCAGATAGATCGAAGACCCGGACGGCTATCGCTGGGGCGATTGCATGACACTTGCGCTAAGCCGTATCCGTCGCAGGCATTCTCACTATCCGCGGATGACGTCATCCGCGATCAACCTCCATGCCACGATTCCATGTAGACGGCCCCCTTGCCGTGGGCCACATCCTGACCCTTCCCGATGATGTCGTGCGTCACGTCCACGTGCTGCGTCTGCAGACCGGCGACGGCATCACGCTGTTCGACGGCAGCGTCGGCGAGTACCGCGCCGAGCTGACCGAGATCGCCAAGCGCGCGGCCACCGCGCGCATCGACACGCACGACCCGCGCGAGGCCGAGCCGCCCTACCGGGTGACGTTGGCGCAAGGCGTCGCGGGCGGCGACAAGATGGACTGGCTGATCGAGAAAACGGTGGAACTGGGCGTCGCGGGTATCGCACCGATCACGGCCGAGCGCGGCGTGGTGCAGCTCGCCGGCGAGCGCGCGCTCAAGCGGCAGGCGCACTGGCAGGCGCTGGTGCGCGTCGCATGCAAGCAATGCGGCCGCAATCGCGTGCCGGATGTCGCGCCGCCGCGCGATCTCGACGACTGGCTGGGCAACCTGCCCGCCGCCATCGACGGCGAGTTGCGTCTGCTGCTCTCCCCCCACGCAACGCTGGACTTCGCCTCGCTGCCGGCCGATCCGCCGGGCGGCCCGGTTACGTTGCTGATCGGGCCGGAAGCGGGATTCTCGCCATCGGAAGAAGAGGCGATTGTCGCCGCCGGATTCACCGCGCTCGGTCTCGGGCCGCGCGTATTGCGCACGGAGACGGCGGGCATCGCGATAATGGCAGCGCTGGCGGCGCGCTGGGGCGGCTGGTAAGCCGTTTAGACGAATGCCGGCGGCAAAAGCGAAACAGCCCGATGGACCTGCCTCGCGGCGGCATTCATCGGGCTGTTTCTGTTCGCCTGAACGCGAGAACACGTAAGCTCAGACGAACGAATAAAACACGCGGAACGCCACGCGCCGCTCGGCCCAGAATTCCGCCGCGTCGCGGAACACGTCGAGCAGCACTTCGCGGCCTTCCTTGTCGAACTTGGTCGCGATGGGCAACTGCTCCAGCACGATCACGAAGCCCGGCTGCGAACCCGCCTTGTGGACGAGATCGGTGAGCGAGTCGTACAGCGCGTCATAATTCTTGCCGAAATGCTTGGGAAACAGGAACGACGTGGCGATCGTCTCGAGTACTTCCTGTTTGCTCTGCGCGTGACCGAGATACGCGTAGAGGAAATGCTGGCCGAGTTTGTTCGCCTCGTCGGCCAGGTCCTGCACCCGAAACGCGCGGATCGACTGGACGATGTTGGGCCGCACGTTCGCGAACATGGCCTCCGCATCCTCGTCCGGATGCGATTCTTCCGGCGGGCTGCTCGGGTCCTCGGGTGGGTTGTCGTGTTCTGTCATGCGTAGCCGCAGTACTCGCTGGAACAGATTGCCATCGCTGGTGGCGAAAAGATCATTCGCGACGCCGTGTTCGTGCGCGTAGATGTTGTCACTCATGCCGTTCATCCCGTAGTTATTCCGCAATGCGTTTAAAACTGGCGTAATGGTCGTCCGTGTAGTAGCACTCGCCGATTTGCCTGCGCGGTCCCCCGCATATGATCCGGCGCGCGCCGCGATCCCTCGAGCGAGGCGTGCGAACGGTATATTCGTGGTAGTAGCCGCGTGATTGCCGCGGCAGCAAACGCTCGCGATTGCCGAACACGACGCCGTCCTTTGCGTATGGGAAAGGACGGCCCGCTTCGATCAGCTGCAAAGTTTCGAGCGCCTGTTGGGGCAACTGTGCGATATGGACGATGTACAGGCCGTCCTGCTGCTCGACGGACGCGGCCGGCGATCGCACTTGGCTGACGGCTTCCGCCCGGACGGGTGCCTGATTCGCGGATGCGACCGCCTGCTCGGCGCTCCTCGCCGACTCGTCCTTGCCGCATCCACTGAGAACGACGCTCAAGCCGAGGATGCAGAAAAGAGCCCAGGCACGTTTCACGAAACGATTGTCCTCACGTTGAACAGAATCCGACGACCATGGAGGGTAGGCCCCCTTCCTTTCGGAAGAGCGTCCCTAAGAACCGTACGTGGGAGTTTCCCCGCATACGGCTCAAGCCTTACCGAAGTCCTTACTTAATTGCAGGGCCGGCTTAGTCACCGTAATATTACCAGCGTGCACCTGCTTGCTGGTGACAGTTAGGATGAGGCAATACACGATTTGAGAGAGAGTCTGACCCACCAAGCATCCGGTACTCTAGATGATGGTCATGCCAACCGGTCTCGTCCGTCAGAGCACAGCCACAATGTGCACATAGACCTCCTTGCGAGAGGTACAACGTTGCCCACTGCCGCCAGTATCGCACCGAGTATGCCATGCGTCCCTGTCGTAACTCTTCGCCGTACTGTTCCCATATGAGGTCAAGGGGATTGTAAGCGCCCTTGACCTTGTTGTGTCGCTGGATCTCTGTACCAGACAAGTCGTACAGATCTAACAGACCCATGCTGTCATCGCTTTGTGGCACTGCACTGGGATCGCAAAAAGTGCCGAGGGCGTGGAAATACTTCTTCCGCACCCACTCGACGCCCTTGTTGGGGTGTCTGCGCTTCGAGCACCGCCAGAGTCGTCTGAAAATCAGGTACTCCATGCGGCTGAACGCCTGCTTGGCTACTACAGGACTGTGATTATTGCGCCCAGCCACGTAGCATCGGATTCAGCAGGTCGATCAACTCCTCCTGCCTCACCGTCTTGTTACCGCTGATCGTTTCCGACACCGACACCGACACCTTGCGATAGAACGTCTGCACGTTCTTCTTGCTGGGCTTGATGAGCAGTTTTCCCGAGTATTTCCGGAAATTCCACCCAAGGAAGTCGAAGCCAACGTCAATGTGAGTGATCCGCGTTTTCTCCTCCGAGAGTTGCAGCCCCCGAACAGCGAGGAATGCTTCAATCCAAGGCCTAACTACGTTCGCCAGCGTCTCTTTCGAGTCACCGGTTATAACGAAGTCGTCCGCGTAGCGTACTACATTTACCTTCAGCTTCTTCGTCTTCGTGCGTCCAAATCGCTCCTCGAGATGAGCAAGAAGGTCACACTCCAACGCATTCAGCGTCACATTAGCCAACGTTGGGGAGATATAATCCCTCCCTGCGGCGTACCGGCCGTCGCCTGTAACTGGCCTTTTATAATTGCGTAACACGTCGTACCGCATACAGCTTCGCGGACAACGTGCGAGTCAGCATCCGTTGTAGGGCTTTCACTCTACGCCAGTCGCCTCCCCGCGTCGCCTTCGCAATTCGAATCTGCATCCCTCTCACGTTCCCTTCAACCCAACGCCAATCCACGGCGTGCCAGTTGTCCGGCGCGTGTGAAAGCGCAGACCCAGTCTTCCGACTAGATACTCTCATGCTGCTCTCCCGCTAAGAAGTGAATCCCAAGCGAGGAGCAACACGCCCCTTGCGGGAGCAAAACGCTCCCGCAAGGGGGTTAAAACCAACACTGACGACTCGAAAGTCGTCAGCAATCA
>LFJI01000141.1 GCA_001235855.1 Candidatus Burkholderia brachyanthoides | reverse complement strand
CGTCAATTGGGTGAACTCGTCCAGGCTCCGGCGCTTGTCGCTTCTTTTGGATCGCGAGCCTCGCTCGGCAACAAATAACCTGAGTCAATGCGCTGTCACGTACAGACCGGCTCACAGGGCGCGAGCTATGTGGGGCGCCAGTTCACCATCGCGTTTCTGATGGTGTTCGTGCAGGATCATCAATGGTCATCGGACCCGATGCCCGCGGCGATGCGTCCGTCTGGTAGGGATACTTGGTGGGATCGCGGTGCTGGGCGGGGGTGATCGCGGTAGGCACCGCGTGGATGGAGCGCAAAGCGATGCGGTGAGACGGCCCACCGCATCGCGTACTTCGACAACGATCAGTTCTCTTCCGCCCAGGCCAGATTCTCGCGCGCCATCAGCGCCGACGATGCCGCCGGCCCGAACGTGCCCGACGTATAACCGCGCGGCCGGTCGTTCAGTTCCTTCCAGCCGTTGAGAATCGGCTCGACCCACGTCCACGCCGCTTCCAGTTCGTCGCGGCGCATGAAGTGCGTGAGGCGTCCGCGAATCACGTCGATCAACAGACGCTCATACGCTCCGGCGCGCCGCTGCGTCATGGCCTGTTGCAGGTCGAGGTTCAGGTTCACCGGCTGCATGTGCATACCGCTGCCGGGCTCTTTCGCCATCATCTGAAGCTGGATGGATTCTTCCGGCTGCAGCGTGATGGTCAGGCGGTTGCCGTAATGACGCGGGCCGTCCGGAATGATCGAGAAGGGCAGGTCAGCGAAGTCGATGACGATCTCCGAGCGGCGGTTCTGCAAGCGCTTGCCCGTGCGCAGGAAGAACGGGACGTTGGCCCAGCGCCAGTTGTTGATCTGCGCGCGCAACGCGACGAAGGTCTCCGCGCGGCTGTCCGGCGGCACGTTCGCCTCTTCGAGATACCCCTTCACCGCCTCGCCGCCGACTGCGCCCGCCGTGTACTGGCCGCGCACGGTATCGCGCGCGATATCGGCGACGGTCATCGGGCGCAGCGACTTCAGCACCTTGAGCTTTTCGTTGCGCACCGCGTCCGGGTCGAGCGACACGGGCGGTTCCATCGCGACGATGCACAGCAGTTGCAGTAGGTGGTTCTGCACCATGTCGCGCAGCGCGCCGGTGTGATCGTAGAAGCCCGCGCGGCTGCCCACGCCGACCGTCTCCGACACGCTGATCTGCACGCTCTTGATATACGGCGCCTGCCACAGCGGCCCGAAGATGGCGTTGCCGAAGCGCAGCACCATCAGGTTCTGCACCGTCTCCTTGCCGAGATAATGGTCGATGCGATAAATCTGTTCTTCCTTGAAGTGCTTGCCGACCGCATCGTTGATGGCCTTCGCCGAGGCGAGATCGTGACCGAGCGGTTTCTCCAGCACCACGCGCGAGTTGTCATCGGCGATGCCCGCGGCGTCCAGGTTGTCGCAGATGGTGGTGAACAGTTCCGGCGAGGTCGAGAGATAGAACACGCGCTGCGAGTCCGGACGCACGGCTTGCGCGAGCCGCTGGAAGTCCGACGGATTTTCCACGTCGATGCGCACGTAATCGAACAGGGCGAGAAATTTGTCCCATTGCTGGGCGTCGAAGGCGCTCGCGTCGATGAATTTGCGCGACTGCTCTTCCATGAAGTTCTTCAGATAATCCTCGCGCGTCCAGTTCTTGCGGCCGATGGCGAGAATGCGCGTGTCCGGGGGCAAATTGCAGTGCGTGTGCGCCATGTAGAGCGCGGGCAGCAGCTTGCGCGCCGCCAGATCGCCGCCGCCGCCGAAGATGATCATGTCGAGCGGACGCTCGGTGGTAGCAGAAGTTTGAGTCGTCATGGTGCGTGAGCCGTTGGTGTGTCGGATGAGCCGAAGCGCCCTGATCGGCACGATCGGTCGAGAGGGTTATGTTGCATGGTTTGCCGACATTTTGCACGGAGTATGCGCTAACGCCCGTTCGATTTCCTCAAGAAAGTGCAACGGCCGCCCGGACGCGATTTGTTTAGCGCACAGGGTGAAACGCGCTTGCTTAATTCAGCGCCTGTTCCGCGCGCAGCATCGCCACGGCGAGGTCTAGAAACGCGCGCACCTTCTGCGTCACATGGTGCCCTTCGCGATGCACGAGATGGATCGGCACGGGCGGCGGCGCGAAATTGTCCAGCACGATGACGAGACTGCCGTCGTTTACGTACTGCGCGATCTGATACGACAGCAGCCGCGCGATGCCGAAGCCCGCGCGCGGCCGCGATGGCCGAATCGTTGGTGGTGGTGATCGTGAGACGCGGATGCGCGCGCACGAGAATCTGCTTGTAGCCGTCGTGCAGCCGCCATTCGGCGGGCGACGACGAGTCGGTGTTGGCGATGATCGTGTGCCCTTCGAGCAGATCGTCCGGCGTGCTCGGCGAGATACGCGGGCAATGCGCACAGCACGCGCCGCACGCGTCCGACCGGAATCGCCTGCAAGGTCGAGTCCGGCAATTGCGCGATTCGCACCGCCACGTCGATGCCCCTTCTGCCCCTTCATCCACCAGATTCACCACGCGATCGACGAACCAGCAGTTGACGTCGGCCTCGGGATAGCACCGCAGATAGTCGAGCACGACGGGCGTGACGTGCAGGTGCCCGAACATGGTCGGCGCGGTGAGCGAAAGCAGGCCGCGCGGCGCGGAATGCGTGCCGGCGGCGGACAGCTCGGCATTACCGATCTCGCCGAGAATGCGGCGGCAGTCCTCGAACGAAGTAGCCACTGCCCGCATCGGTCAGGCGGACGACGCGCGTCGTGCGCGTGAGTAGCCGGACGCCAAGATGCTCTTCGAGTTCGGTGACGACGCGGCTCACGACCGACGGCGACACCTCCATCTTGCGCGCCACCGATGCGAAGCCGCCGGTCTCGACCACGGTGACGAAGGTCGCCATTGCCTGGAATCGGTCCATGTCGAAGCGCGAGGAATGCGCGGAATTGTCGATGCCGTGCATTCTCGGGGATGCGGGAGCGGGGCGCAATCACAGATCCAGTTTCAACTCCGCTTCGTCATCCGAGGCCGCCGGCACCGCGCAGCAAATGAGCACTTCGTTCTCGCCGACCCCGAATTCCGGTTCGTTCGCATACGACACCGCGTCTTGCACGATGCGTGTTCTGCATGTCCCGCACGTACCGCCACGGCAACTGAATTCCGCCGGAATATCCTGCGCTTCCGCGAGTTCCAGCAGCGTGCCGCTTTCGGGCGTCCAGCGCATGTCCTTGCCCGACTTGACGAACGTGACGACCGCTTCCTTCGCGGCAGGCTTCTGCGGTTTCGTCGCTTCGACGCCGCCGTCCAGCGAGCGCACCAATGACGCAGGCCCGAACGCTTCCGCATGAATCCGCGCATCGGCGATATTCAGTTTGCGCAGGCCGTCGTAAAGCGACTGCATGAACGCGCCCGGCCCGCACAGATAAAAGTCGTAGTCGTTGAACGGCAGGAAGCTCGTCAGCAGATCCATGTCGATGCGCCCCGACACGTCGTAGTCGCGCTTGAACACCGCGCCGTGCGGATCGCTCAACACGCGCACCACGGTGACCGCGCGTTGCACGAGTTCGTCGATTTCGCGGGAGAACGCACGGTTCGAAAGCGTGCGCGCGGAAGATCAGCCACGTCGGGCGCACGCGCCGCTTGCGTAAGCCATCGTAGACGATGTGCCGCAGCATGGTGAGCATCGGCGTGATGCCGACGCCCGCCGCCAGTAGTACCGCCGGACACTGCTCGCGCGCATCGATCGTGAAGTTGCCCGCTGGCGCGCGCTTCGATCACGTCGCCGACCGTCAACGCATCGTGCAGATGCGCGGACACGCGTCCCTTGCGCTTCACGCTGATATGCACCGCGCCGTCCGATGGCGCGACCGACAGTGTGTATGTGCGCAATGACGGCTTCGTTTCGCCCGGCAGCATCACGCGGATTGGCAGATACTGACCAGCCGCATGCGGCACGATGCCCGTGCCGTTCGCCGGTTCGAGCCAGAAGGAGCGGATCACGTCGCTCTCGTCCACGATCCGGCTCACGCGGAACGGCCGCTACGCGTTCGCGAGCGACGCGGCCTTCATGCGTTCGGCGGCTTCGCGCCAGTCGCCGGTCATCAGCGAGTTGGGGACCAGTCGTCTTCGCGAAAGGTCCAGCGCAATGGCAGGCAGCGCGCCTTCACGCAGCACGATGCGGCGCGGCGTGAAGTGCCACAGCCGTTACGCGCCTTGAAACGCGGCGGTTTCGGGCGAGTCGAGCAGCACGTCGGCCGCGCCCGTGAGTTGCAGCGTGTCGCTGGTTTCGAAGTCCGCGAACAGTAGGCCCGCGCGGCCGTTGACGTGAATATTGCCCAGCGTGTTGAAGAACGAATTGCCCGCGAAATCGGGCACGGTGAACGAGCCATTGTCGGCCTCGCGCCCGAAGCCCGCGCGCCCGCCGCGATGCGACACATCCACCTGCCGATGCCCGTCTTCGCGATCGAAATACGACGCGACGAAGAACGTATCCGCGCGCTCGATGATCGCGCGGGTGCGCGGCGTGAGCGCATCGAAGACGATCGGCTGCGCGGGCGACGGCTCGGCCGGGTCGCGCAGGTCGCGCACTAAGGCGAAGTCGCGCAACTGGATGTACTGAGGGCAATTGCCGAAACTTTGCTCGACCGCGACATGAAACGAATCGCCATCGCCTCGACGCACTACGCCGTTCATGCGATTGCACCGCCGCGTATGCAACTCGATGCCGAGCATGCCGATGGACGCGCCGTCGTCGTCCATGCCGGCATCGGCGGGATCGAGCGGGTTGCGCTTTGTGGCCACGTCGAGCGTGACCGCATCGGGCGTTTGCATGAAGCCCGGTTCGCCCGCGAGCAGAGTCGCCCACGCGTCGCCGTTCGCATCGACACTGCCGAACGCGGCGAACGGCAACTGCGCGAAAAATTGCCGATGCTGGTCCGGCATGTGATCGCGCACCACACGCTTGCCGATTTCGCTCATGCGCGCGTCGGCACCGATGGTCTTCTGCAACGCGATCTCGCCCCGATGCCAGGTCGGATGCACGATGCCGGTGGACAGGGAGGGTAAGCTGGCGTTCATGACTTCGATCTCACGCAGCCAGGCGGATCCGCGTCTTGCGGAATTCGAGGAAGCGCGGCAACGTTTCGACGCGGCGCAGCCACGCATTCACATGGCGATAGCCGGACAGATCGACATTGTCTTCCGGCGCGCTCGAGATGTAGCTATAAAGCGCGATATCGGCGATCCACTCACGGCCCTGCAAATTCCTCGTCGATGACCTTGAGCACGGCATGCGCGCGTGTGATGACTTCGTCAGCATCGAACTTCGCGCCGAACACGGTGATGAGAAGCGCCGCCGCCGGCCCGAACGCGATCTGTCCCGCCGCGACCGATAGCCAGCGCTGCACGGCGGCGGCTTCGAAGGGCGTGTCGGGCAGCCATTGCGTGCCGCCGGTCTTCTTGGCTAGGTAGACAAGAATCACGTTCGAATCGGCGATCACGTGCTCGCCGTCGACGAGCAGCGGAACCTGTCCGAAGCGATTCATCCGGAGATAGTCGGGCGTCTTGTGATCGCGGGCGGCGAGATCAACTTCGATCGCGTCATGCTCGATGCCGAGCAGATGCAGAAACAAGCGTGCGCGAAGAAACAAGCGTGTGCGATGGACATGGCCCGACAGCGGATGGTGGTAGAGCTTCATGACAAGGTCCCGTTCTGGTGTCGGCCGGGGACATCCCGGCTTCTGTGGACCAGTATGGGATCTTGCTCATCGAAGTTGAATAGCCAGGAAACTAAATCACTGTTCTCGCTTCGAGAATGGTGAGTTTGGGCTTATCAATACAACTCACGTTCTTGCAGCGATCAGTTCTGGCGCGGCACGTTCGCCTTGCTGCCCGCCAGCGGTGCGTCATAACCGCCGTCGCCCGCGTTGTTCGGTTGGCCGTTGACCATCTGAGCGCGCGGATCGGTCGGATTGAGATTCAGCTCGTCCGCCTGAACGTTGCCGTGCGACGGATACTGACTGCCGACCGGCGCATCCGGCATGAGTTGCGTGCTGTTCTGCTGCGCGTGCATATCGGTTTCGGGCGTGGGCGGATGAAGTTGCGCGAGAGCCGTGGACGCCGCCCGCCATCAGCAGCGATGATGCGAGCACGGTGACGCGAAGAGGAAAGTGCACTGTCATGGCGACTCCTTGCAAAGAAACCGCACCGTTCGAGTGTAGCCCCGCGCTGCGCGTGGCGCCGGCATCTCCCTACTGCCGACCAGTCCAGCCTTTGTCGTTATTTTTGCGCTTCTTGAGGCGCGCGTTGCGCTTCGCCCGTTCGTCAATGATGCGCACGCGCTGTTTGTCCTTCAGCTTCTTCCATTGCTTGCATTCGTCCTTCGTGCGCAGGCAGCCGATGCACAGCCCGGTCTTCTTGTCGAACTCGCAAACCTTGATGCAGGGTGATTCCACTCCCATGATGGCGTCCGTGATCGTCTGAGGATGAGGTGGACGAGCAATTTCGCATGCGCCGTGCCCGCATCGCCAACTGATTGTTTCGATCACCGCGATAGAACCGCGTGCTTCCGAACCGTCTCACCCGTCGGGCTTTCGCTGTATCCCGAACACGCTCACCAGAGCCGCTTCCGACGGCATGCGCCTTGCCCGGCGGACATAAGCTAGCCAGACACGACGTGGCATCATGCGTCTATCCGCGCCTGTCCCTTCATGCCTCACCGAGCGAGCCATTCATGCCGCAAGCCCCCCCCAAAGATCCGCCGCCCGAGGCGCCCGGTCTGCGCGCGCTCGCCCCACTGGTGACGGGCGTCATCGTCATCTGCGCGCTGTACTTCGGGCGCGCGGTGATGATTCCGATCATCCCCGCCATTCTGCTGAGTTTCCTGCTCGCGCTCACCGTGCTGACAGGCGTCGGCGCGCTGATCGGCGCGCAGGTCGCGCAACTCGCGGGCGATCTGCCGAAGTATCAGGTGGGCATCGAGCGCAAGATCGACACCGTGCAGAGCCTGACGGTGGGCCGCGCCGACGAGTTTCTCGGCCGCGCGTCGAGCGCGCTAAAGCGGCTGTCGCCCTCGCGCGAGCAGGAGCCGCGCAAGGACAAGAACAGCCCGAGTTCGTCGCCGATCAATCAGCCGATGCCGGTCGAAGTGCACGAACCATCGCCGCTGGAGCTGACGCAGCGCTTTCTTTCGCCAGTGATCAGCCCGCTGGAGACGAGCGGCATCGTGCTGGTCGTCGCGATCTTCATCCTACTGCAGCGCGAGGATTTGCGCGACCTGCACCGCGCTACCACCGCGATGGACGAATCCGCGCGCCACCTGTCGCGCTATTTTCTCGCGCAGTTGGGCATCAATTTGGGCGTGGGCATCGTCATTTCGATCGGGCTGGCGATCATTGGCGTGCCGGATTAGCGTGCCGGGCGCGCTTCTGTTCGGCGGCGTGGTGACCGCGCTGTTAGGCTCGCTGTCAGCAGCCGACAATACGATCCGCGCCCGCATGACC
>LFJI01000140.1 GCA_001235855.1 Candidatus Burkholderia brachyanthoides | reverse complement strand
GGCTGAGTCCCGTGATGTACAGGACCCAGTCCTCAGCGGCCTAGCCGAATAACTGCCCAACTTTGCGGGGTCAGATTATCGATCGCGGCCTTTTTCCTTTCTTGCGCAAGAGAACGAACAGCCTACTTCTTCTCGTTCTCCGACGACCGCTTGACCAACTGGCCGATATCGTGACTGACGCCGCCCGTGCCCGCCGCTAGCCGCGCGAGCGCCGATGCCGCCGTATCGCGCCGCACGTCGCTTTCAGGCCGGAACTGCCGCGGCAGCGCCATGAAGAAGGTCGCGCCTTCGTTCGGCTTGCCCTCGGCCCACACACGCCCGCCATGCCGCTCGACGATGCGCCGCACGTTCGCAAGCCCAATGCCGGTGCCATCGAACGCCTCGTTCACATGCAGGCGCTGGAAGACGCCGAACAGCTTGTCGACGTAGCGCATGTCGAAGCCCACGCCGTTGTCGCGCACGAAGTACACGGTGTAGCCCGTGAGTTCGCCGCTGCCCGCGTACGCGCCGATCTCGATCACCGGACGCTCGCGCTGCGTGCTGAACTTGACAGCATTGGCGATCACGTTGGTCAGCGCGATGTGCAGGAACGCGTGATCCGCTTCGATCTCGGGTAGCGCTTCGACGTTCCAGTGCACGCGCGTCGAGGCCTGTTCCTCGATATCGTTCTGGATCACGTTGCGCACCAGCGCGTGCATATCGACGCGGTGCGGACGCAACGCCGCGCGTCCGAGTTGCGCAAACGACAGCAGATCGTCAACCAGCCGTCCGCCGAAGCGCGCCGACGTCACGATGCGTTCCAGATACCCGCGCCCGCGTTCCGAGAGCTGGTCGCCGTCGATCTGCCGCAAGAGATCCGCGAAGCTCACGATATGCCGCAACGGCGCGCGCAGATCGTGCGACACCGTGTAGGAAAAGCCTTCGAGTTCGTGATTCGCGCGTCCGAGTTCGGTCGTGAGTTGCGCGATTTCTTCCGCGCGCCGCAGCACGATGCCGAGCACTGCCGCGCGAAACTCCAGCGCGATCTCGCGTTCAGCCGGCCGCCACGGCAGCGAGCGATTGTGCACCACGTCCGTCCACGTCTCGAAGCTCTCGCGCGGCGACAGCGACGACGACAGGTTCGTGAGCTTTACGCGCGGATCGCCGGCCCATTCGATCGTCTGCACGACCTCGCGGCGGAACCAGATCACATAGTTGCGGTAGATCTTCGAAATCGAAACCGCGAGAAAGCCCGCGACTTCCTCCGAATCGTGCAGGGCCGGGCACTCTTCCGACACGCGGTCCGACATCACGACGTCTTCGCTCTGGTTGTCGAGCCAGTCGACCAGCGCGGTGACGTTGTACTCGTTCGGCGTCACGCCGATCAGCGACGTGCGTCCCTCGAAGATCACCGCCGCGCCCGACGAGCGCGTGAAGCCCAGCAAATCCGACGCATCGTTGACGAGCGCTTCGACGAAGCTGTCGGTATTGGCCATCGACGAAAGCAGCTTCGAGAGCATGCGCCGCAGTTCCAGGCGGTAATGCGCCTCCGCCTGAGTCTCGCGCGCCTCGATCTGCAAGGACACGATCTGCGCGACATGCTCGCAGGCCGTGCGCACTTCGAACGGCGGCAGGCGCGGCGTTTCGTGATGGCAGGAAACCAGGCCCCACAGCTTGTCGTCGACGAGAATCGACATGGACATGGACGCCAGCGTGCCCATGTTGCGCATGTATTGCAGATGCACCGGCGACACGCTGCGCAGCGACGCGTAGGTGAGATCGGTCGCGCGCTGCGTCGCCGGATGCAACGCGGGCACGAGCGGCGCGGCCTCGTAATTGGCGTTCGAGATCAGGCGGATGCGGTTGCGCCGGTAAAGTTCGCGCGCCTGCGGTGGAATATCCGAGGTCGGGAAATGCTGGTTCAGGTATGACGGATAGCCCGGCTCGACTGCTTCGGCGAGCACGTGGCCGTGGCCTTCGTCGTCGAACTGATAAACCAGCGTGCGCGCGAAACCTGTGATGCGCTGAATCTCCGTCGCGGCGAACTGGCAGAGTTGCTCGACGGTGCGCATCGATTGCACGTCGGTGACGAAGGAGCGCACGAGCGGGTACATGGTCGAGAAGACGTCGGCGGTGTCCTGCGCCGGCTCGACCTCGACGAACAGCAAGTTCTCGTGCCGATGCACGACCACCGCGAGCGGCGCGGTCTGCGTCCAGCCGTCGATCACCGCATTGCCGACGTGAATCGCCGCGCCGTCACGGTTCAGGCGCGTAAGGCATGCGCGAGTCCGTTCCGCGACCGCTGCGCCGATCACCGCTTCGAGCGGCTGGCCGAGACATGCTTGCGGCGCAAGCCGCGCGAATTGCTCGATATTGGCGCTGATCTGCAGCACCTTCGCCTGCTCGTCCACGCTGATGAGCACACCGTGCGGCTGAATCCCACCGGGAATATGGATCGGCTCGCGCGCGCATTCCGCGTAAGCTGACGCGTCCACTGCCGAAGGGCTGACGATATCCACTGTATATGTTTTGTCCATCATCGTCCTGGAGATGCAAAATCAGGCGGCCACGCGGCCGCATGCTTCTGAATGGGTGTGCTGACGCACCGGGCCGCTCGGGCGACGGCTCGCGCGTGCGCGTGTTGAACGAAGTCTAGCCGGATTGCATGAATTCAGGCCGCTTCGTTTAACGTCGACCGCGTCCGGCGGTGATTTCTACGCAAGTATTGCGCGCGGTTCAGTCATTTCTACGTGGGGTGAATGTCGTGCATGATTGCTTGCCGGGCAGTGTGTTGACGCTGCTCGCGCAATCTGCATTCCGGGCTGCGATCACGCGGCCGCGAAATTCGCGCGGGCTTGCGCAACAGGCTTTTGCGCGATTTAACTAAGCATGGCGAACTAATCCGCTGTGTGACATGGGCATGTCAGCCAGCGCATGTGCGCGCAGATTGTACGCATCCGGCAAAGCGGGAACACCCGTTGCACAATGATGGACCCCGCCACCCGGCCATGACCGACGCCTGCGCGGCGCCCTTCTTCACATGTCAGCGAACAGGGAGACGAACATGGCTCACTTGTGCGATGTATGCGGCGCCCGTCCCACCATCGTGCGGCTGGCGGTCGTGCGCGACGGGCGGCGCCATATTCTCGACGTCTGCGACTTCCATTACGCGCAACTTACCCGGCATCAGCGTGTGCTGTCGCCGTTCGAATCGCTGTTCACCAATGCTGCCGCGCCGGAAGAACCGGCGGGCGAGGCTGCGCCGCCATCGGATGCACGCGTGCAACGGGCCGCCAGCGAGAGCGCGGGCCTCGAGCGCTATTTCAGCGACGGCGCCAAGGAAATGCTGATGCGCGCCGCTGAACACTCCGTGCAGTTCGGCCGCTCCGAAGTCGACACGGAACATCTGCTCTACGAACTTGCCGATAACGCCGTGATCGAGTCGATGCTCAAGAGCCTGGGCGTCGACGCGAAGGAAATCCGCAATTTCATCGATGCCAACGCGCAGCGCCGCGAAGGCGCGCGTCCGCCTGGCAACGGCATGATCGCGGTGTCGCCGCGCCTGAAGAGCGCGCTGGATCGCGTGTTTCTGGCGTCGCGGCAATTGCGGCACAACTACAACTATGTCGCGCCGGAGCATCTGCTGATCGGCCTGTCCGAAGTGCCGGACAGCTCTTCGCGGGGCAAATTGCTCGGCAAGCTGGGGGCGTCGAGCCGCAGGCGCTGGCGCGGCAGACGCAGCAGACCGTCGGCGCGGGCAGCCCGCCGCGCGGCGAAGGACCGCCCTCGCGCACGCCGCATCTCGACAAATTCAGCTCCGACCTCACGGCGCTCGCGCGCGAAGGCCGACTCGATCCGGTCATCGCCGCGCGGGCGAGATCGAGACGATGGTGGAAGTGCTGGCGCGCCGCCGCAAGAACAATCCGGTGCTGATCGGCGAGCCGGGCGTGGGCAAGACCGCTGTCGTGGAAGGCCTCGCGCAGTGCATGGTCAACGGCGACGTGCCGGAAGTATTGCGCAACAAGCGTCTGGTTGAATTGAACGTGAACTCGATGGTCGCGGGCGCGAAGTTTCGCGGTGAATTCGAGGAGCGCGTGAAGCAGGTGCTGGACGAGATCACCGCCAATCGCGACGGCCTGCTGCTATTCGTGGACGAGGTGCATACCATCACGAACTGATGGGCGCCGTGGTCCGGCGCGAGGATGGCCTGCGCACAAGCGGCGCGTGAGTCACTGCTTCATCATGGACGTGCCGGGCCGTGAGCATGCGCTGATCATCACAAATGCGGCGATCAACATCGCGCCCACGCTCGCCGAAAAGATCGATATCCTGCAAAACGCGATCGATCTGGGCCATGCGCTGCGCATGCAGGAAGTGCGCGTCGCGATTTTCTCGGCGATGGAAACCGTCAACGCCAAACTGCCCTCGACCATCGAGGCGGTGGCGCTGTGCAAGATGGTGGATCGGCGGCAGATCACGGGCGCGCTGGTCGACGGGCCGCTCACGCTCGACAACGCCATAGACCCGGACGCGGCGCGCACGAAGAAGATCGATTCGCCGGTCGCGGGCCGTGCCAACGTGCTGATGGTGCCGGATCTGGAGGCGGACAACATGCTTGCCAAGAGCCTGTCGTTTCTCGCGGGCGCGGACGCGCCGGTCATCCTCACGAGCCGCGCGGATTCGGTGCTGACGCGGCTCGCGCGCCGTGCGTGGTGGCGTCGATGGTGGCCACCAAACGCCGCGCCGACGCGAAACTGGGCAGATTGCGGCGAGTTTTCAGAAGCCGGTGCTGGCGCTCGTCCTGCAAAATGAGCGGGTTGCCAGGCAGTTCGGCATGTTGGCGGTGGATGTGCAGACACTGCATCTCATGGTACTGCATCAGGGACCTCTCACGCCGTCAATCGTTGCCGCCTTGAGCGAGTTGCCGGCGAGCACCGTTACGCGGGTGCTCGATCGGCTGGAGGCGCGGGGCTTCATCCAGCGCATCGCCGACGACGGCGACCAGCGCAGGCTGCACATCGCACTCGACCGCAAGAAGATCGCCCCCGTTCGCGCCATGTTCGATGACTTTGTCTCCGACTTCCTCGCCTTCACCACCCATTTCTCAGTGAAGGACCAGGTCGCGATTGCGCGCTTTATGGATGGCCTGGTATCGCTGCTATGAAGAGGCTGGTATTTCCCTGCCCCCTGCTGATTGTGGAGAAAACTACCATGCTGACCGTTCTACCGATCCGCTACGTTGCGAACGTCGAGGTATCGCGTTTGTCGTTTGTTTTACGAAGCCCTTGGACTACGCTTTGACGCCGACGCGAGCTTCAGCGTATGGGCCCAGCTGCAAGGTGATGCCGGAGTGGTCGGTATCCACGATGCCGCTGCTTCCAAGGGTCGCAGCCCGGGCACGGCGGAACTGGGGTTTGCGACGGACGAAAAACTCGAGGCAGTCGCGGCGCGACTCGCCGCCAGTGGCTTTCCTTACGAAAGCCACGATGAGGATTTTGGTCGGAGCATCCGCCTGACTGATCCAGACGGCGTTGAGATCCAAATCCAGGAAATCGACCACGACAAAGCGAAGCGGTCAGCTCGGGTGCTGAGCAGGAACCGCTGAAGCGTTTCTTGCCCCGTATCAAGGGCCGCAGCAAAAAATGGTGGATCCCTTGGAAACATCGCGGTTCGTACCAGACCAATGGCGCGCTGCCGTTACAGATCAGGAAGACATGGTCCAGCCAGCCCACTCCCAGTCAGCATCATCGCTCCCGTCGGCAACTGATCGAGCAGGCGTACCTGGACGATCTGGCTCGCCTTGCCGAGGTCATCCCGAGCTATCCGCCTCCCGACGAGAGATCCTCATGGCACTGCAGGCCCCCGAGCAGATCGACAGGGCGCTGGAAGGGGCGCCCCCGAGGGCGCGGGAAGCTTTCCTGCGGCACTGGCACTATCTGGACGAGCAGACGTACGCTTCCATCGCCGCCGAGTTCGGCGTATCCAAACGGATGGTGCAGAAGTATTTGCTCCAGGCGCTGCTCTATTGCCGAAACCAATGCGTCTCTCGCTGGCCGACCACGGCCTGTGACGCCGTCCCGCCACGATGCGCCGGCAGTCACCGTGGAAGGCCGCCAATGACTACGACTACGCTTTCTGACTCCGTTGATCCACCCCGCCACCGTCGAGCAGGCCGCTCAGTGGATCGTACGGTTGACGGACGACGACGAAGCGGAGCGCAGCCGTGCGCGCGAGGGCTTCGATGCGTGGAAGCGTGCGGACCCACGTCATGCGACGGCCGCAGCCGAGATCGAGCATCTGATCGGCACGGTTCAGGGCGTACGCACCGATGCGGCCGGCGGCTCGCGTCTTGCGCGTGCGGCGCTCGACGCGGCCCACTCCGGCTCGAGGGACGGCAAGCGGCGCCGTGTCCGGCGCATTGCCGCAGCCCTGGCGATCGCTTTTGTGCTGGCGATGGCCGCGTGGGTGATGCTCAGCGAATGGTCGCCGGCGTATCTGATGGCCGACCTGCATACGTCTACGGGGCAATGGGAGACGCGCGTCCTGTCCGACGGCACGCGCATCACGCTGAACACCGGCACCGCTGTCAATCTCCACTACGATGCGCGTCGTCGCGCCATCGAGCTAGTCCAGGGCGAGATCCTCGTCGACGTGGCAAAAGACGCGGCGCGACCGTTCCTGGTCGAGACGGCGGACGGCAGTATGCGTGCGCTGGGTACGCGTTTCGTGGTCGACCGCGAACCCGATGCCACCGTGCTAAGCATGATCCGGTCGCGGGTTGCCGTGCAGACCACGGACGAGCGAGCGGCGGGTAGCCAGCACGTCGTGCAGGTCGCTGCCGGCGAACGTGTCCGCATCACCGCAAGCGGCGTTGGCCCGATCGAGGCCATCGATGCCCGCAGGTCTCGAGGACGCCTGGGAGCATCATGAACTCGTCGTCAATGACCGACCGCTGACCGACGTGCTCGACGAACTGTCGCGCCACCGTCCGGGCCGCATCTTCTATGATCGCGCAGAGCTTGCCCCGATCCGCGTCAGCGCGGTACTACCGCTCGACAACACCGATCGGGCGCTGCACCTGTTGCTGGTCAAGTTCCCCGAACTGCGTATCCGAACACTGACTTCGCGGCTTGTGCTGGTGGACGTCAGGTCATCGTCCGGTTCCTGAACGGCGGGGTACCAGCAGTCCCCGTCCGGTGTTCTGTTTCCGTGCGCCGGACCAGGGGAACGAAGAAATTTTCCTCCGGGAAGTTCCACATTTCGTTTTTCGCTCGTCAAGCCTAGAGAGAGGAACCGGGGAACCTTCCACCATGCTTTCGCTGTATCGCAAGCCAGCCATTCGAATTGCCGCCCCCACATCCCTGATACGCATCGCTCCGCTCGCATTGGCCATGCGGTAACACTCGCTGCCACGCTGTCGGTCGGTGTTCCATCGTAAGCGCGAAATTGAGCGCACCTAGGTTCTGTTTACATTCTCAGCAGCGCTCTAAAGGCGCAGGCGAGCACGGCGAAGGCCAGATAGTT
>LFJI01000014.1 GCA_001235855.1 Candidatus Burkholderia brachyanthoides | reverse complement strand
ACCAAAACGTTACTCCGTTCGGTATCTCAGAAGAAACCTTAACTGAACGGCATTAGGCTCTTGGGCCGGTTTTTTCGTTACTGCGCCGATGTTTCGATCAGTTGCGGTTGCCGCCGAAGATGCCGAGCAGCGCCAGCAGGTTCGTGAACACGTTGTACAGATCGAGATAGATCGCGAGCGTCGCGCTGATGTAATTCGTCTCGCCGCCGTTCACCACGCGCTGCACGTCGAACAGCATGTACGCCGAGAAGATCACGATGGCAAGAACCGAGATGGTCATCATCAGCGTGGGCAGTTGCATGAAGATGTTCGCGAACGCGGCCAGCAGGATCACGATCACGCCCATGAACAGGAACTTGCCCAAGCCCGAGAAATCGCGCTTGCTGACCGTGGCGATGGTCGCCATGGCCGCGAAGATCACGCCCGTGCCGCCGAACGCGATCATGATGAGTTGCGGCCCGTTCGAGAATCCGAGGATGAAGCTCAGAAGACGCGAGAGCATCAGGCCCATGAAGAACGTGAAGCCGAGCAGGACGGCGACGCCCACGCCGCTGTTCTTGGTTTTTTCTATGGCGAACATGAAGCCGAACGCGATCGCGAGGAACGCGATGAAGCTCATGGTCGGGCTGGTTGCCGCGAACAGCGAGAAGCCGGTCGCCACGCCCACCCAGGCGCCGAGCACCGTCGGCACCATCGAGAACGCGAGCAACCAGTAGGTGTTGCGCAGCACGCGGTTGCGCACCTCGACCGAGGTGACGCTGCCATTTCGGCCGAAGCCGTAGGGTGATTCGTTCATGGTTTCTCCTTACTCCAATAGTCGATTGATTGGTCTCACTGATTTCTCTTCTCGGTCTCGCCGCTACTTTCTCATTATACACCGATGATAAGGTCGCGGACTTAAGCCAGTAATTAGGGCGCGGTATCCATCAGGGCCGCGGCACCCGAGCCGGTTTGTCGTTTCGTACCAATATGACCCCTGCGCACCGCAAAATCAATGCTTCGTCGAGTACTGATTTCGCGAGCTTGCCTGGCTTGAGTCCTTGCATGGTTTTTTCTTACGGAGCCGTAAGATTTCAATCGAAATTACCTTGCCTCATGCTATAATTATTAATTCATTTTAATCCGTAAACCGTTCATTTTTTGGAGTTTTTTTTATGGCGATCGAGCGTACCCTGTCGATTATCAAGCCGGATGCAGTGGCTAAGAACGTTATCGGCCAGATTTACAGCCGCTTCGAAGGCGCGGGCCTGAAGATCATTGCGTCGCGCATGGTTCATCTGTCTTGTGCGGATGCAGAAAAATTCTACGCCGTTCACGCAGCACGTCCGTTCTTCAAGGACCTGGTCGAGTTCATGATATCGGGTCCGGTCATGATCCAGGTTTTGGAAGGCGAAAACGCCATCGCCAAGAATCGCGACCTGATGGGCGCGACGGACCCAAAGAAGGCGGACAAGGGTACGATCCGTGCCGACTTCGCAGGCAGCATCGACGCGAACGCAGTGCACGGCTCGGACGCGCCGGAAACGGCAGATCAGGAAGTCGCATTCTTCTTCCCGGGCGTGAACGTCTACTCGCGTTAATCGTCACACCAATCGGTCGCTGAGCAGCACTCGGGCGGCCGAACAAGCGTTGGTCGCCGTGGCGGCTATCGACCGCCGCCGTCGGCATCGCGTCTCGACGCAGAATAGCTGGACAAAAAAGCAGGACATGGCGCGAACGGTCCCGGGCAGCATCCTTCCGGGCTTCGCAATCTTGAAATGGCACATCTCGACATGACGAGCAGCACCACCGTCAACCTTCTCGATCTCGACGCCGACGGGCTCACCGCGTATTGCGGCAGCCTGGGCGAAAAGCTGTTTCGCGCCAAGCAGTTGCAGCGCTGGATCCACCAATACGGTGCCGAGGATTTCGACGGCATGACGGACCTCGCCAAATCGCTGCGGGAAAAACTCAAGGGCCGCGCCAGCATGGCGATGCCCGACAATATTCGCGACCACGTTTCCACCGACGGCACGCGCAAGTGGCTGCTCGACGTCGGCAACGGCAACGCGGTCGAAACTGTGTTCATCCCCGAAGAAACGCGCGGCACGCTATGCGTGTCGTCGCAGGCGGGGTGCGCGGTGAACTGCCGGTTCTGTTCCACCGGTAAGCAAGGCTTCTCACGCAATCTCACGACCGGTGAAATCATCGGTCAGTTGCGCATGGCGGAGTTCGCGCTGCGCAAGTCGTACGGTCGCGAAGTCGGCGGCCCGGGCAAGGGCGAGCGCGTCGTTACCAACGTCGTGATGATGGGCATGGGCGAGCCGATGCTCAATTACGATGCCGTCGTGCCAGCCATGCGTCTGATGCTCGACGACAACGCTTACGGCCTGGCGCGCCGTCGCGTGACGCTGTCCACATCCGGCGTCGTGCCGATGATGGACCGTCTCGGCGCCGACCTGCCGGTGGCGCTCGCGGTGTCGCTGCACGCGCCGAACGATCCGCTACGCGACTTGCTGGTGCCGCTCAACAAGAAGTACCCGCTGCGCGAACTGATGGCGGCGTGCCAGCGCTATCTGAAAGTCGCGCCGCGCGATTTCATCACGTTCGAGTACTGCATGCTCGACGGCGCCAACGACACGGAGCAGCATGCGCGCGAACTGCTCGCCGTCACGCGCGACGTGCCGTGCAAGTTCAACCTCATTCCGTTCAACCCGTTCCCCGAATCCGGCCTGAGGCGCTCCAAAAACGAGCAGATCAAGCGTTTCGCGCAGATCCTGATCGACGCGGGCGTCGTCACCACAGTGCGCAAGACGCGCGGCGACGATATCGACGCGGCATGCGGCCAGCTCGCGGGCGAAGTGCAGGACCGCACGAAGCTCGCCGAGCGCATGAGTCGCGCGGCGGCCAAGGTAATCGAGGTGCGCACAGTCTGACGAAACGTTCTGGAGCGTTTTGGGCTGGCGTCGAGCCCGGCGCTCCGGGTTGATAAAAATAAATCCGATAAAAAGCGTGGCCAGCGCTCGGAGGCGGCACGCAAAGCCGCACATTTTGTTATAAAGCCGTCTGCGACGGTGTCCTAGGTTGTATCGTTCGCGTGGTCTTTACAACCTGTCGGCGCAGTAGCGCTATATCTATAATAGAAGAAAGAAGAATCGATGCGAGGAAATTGGGATGAGTGAGCCGCAGCACCCGGCGCCTTTCGGCAGTCGGGACGGCGATTCGTCCGGCGGTCCGCGTGACAGCCGGAGCGGAGCCGGTGGAATGGCCTCGAACGAAAGCCAGATGGGGCCGCTGGACTCGATTCCGGCTGTCGGCGGGCGCCTGGCGCAGCTTCGGCAGGGAAAGGGCTGGTCGCTCGACGACGTGTCGGCGCGTCTGAAAGTGTCGCCGCCGAAACTGCAGGCGCTCGAGGCGGGCGATATCAGCCAGATGCCAGACCGCACGTTCGCGGCGGGCATCGTACGCAGTTACGCGAAGATTCTCGGCGCCGATCCCGCGCCATTTACGCAGGCATTCCGGCGTGACGGCGGCAACGTCGGGCACAATCTCAAGGTGTCGGCATCGGCGGGAACGGGCTTGCCGCGCGCGCGTGTGTCGGTGCCGCTCGGCAATTCGACCCGCCGCAAGCGCTCGTGGATGTGGGGCGTGCTCGCAATCGTCGTCGTGCTGGTCGCGCTGGTCATGTGGCACACGGGCGGCGACTCGGCCGCGTGGCTGGTGCGTCTGAAGTCCAGCACTGGCGCGGGATCGAGCGCCACGAATTCGACGAGTTCGAACGAGGAGGCGGCGGGCGCGTCGGCGGTGCAGACGCCTGACGAAACCGCGGCGGCCAATACGGGCGAGGCGTCGCTGCCTGAAGTGGCGACATCGCCGAACGAGCAGCCGATGCCGCGTCCGCTCGGCACGAACGTGCTGCCGGCGTCCTCGTCGGCGCTCGATGCCGCGCAAGCCGCAACCAGTGCGCCGGCGGCCACCGCGAAGGCGGCTGCTTCATCGGCGGCGGCATCCGCGCCGACCGTGGCGGGCAATGGCGCGAACGCGGTGGAATTGCAAGTGAAGGAAGATAGCTGGTTCAGCGTGCGTGGCAAGGACGGCAAGGAAGTGTTCTCCGGCCTCGTGCACGCGGGCAGCACGCAGCGCGTGCAGGGCGAGGCGCCGTTCAAGGTGACGGTCGGCAACGTGAAGGGCGTCGAATCGCTGTCGGTCGATGGCCAACCGGTGGACGCCAAGCGCTACGCTTCCGCACGCGGAAACGTAGCGCGTCTGACGCTGTCCTGAGGCTGCCGCGAGCAGTAGCGGGATCACGCGCGCGCATCATGCAGGAGGGGCATCACGGTTCGTCAGCGTGATGCCCGTTTGAGGTTCCACTTACGCATTCTCGCGCCATGACGGCGGTGGGAACGCCAAAGGGTTTTTCGATGCAATCCGAAGCTCAATCCCTGATCAGCAGCAAGATTTGTTCGACCAAGCCGGTCTTCGGCGGTCCGTTGAAGCGTCGCTCGTCGCATGCGGTCGATGTGCGCTGGGGCGGCGAGTTCGTGACCATCGGCGGCGATGCGTCCGTGCGCGTGCAGTCGATGACCAACACCGACACCGCCGACGCCATTGGCACGGCAATTCAGATCAAGGAACTGGCGCAGGCCGGTTCGGAACTGGTGCGCATCACGGTGAACACGCCGGAAGCCGCCGCCGAAGTGCCGCATATCCGCGATCAACTGGATCGCATGGGCGTGACGGTGCCGCTTGTCGGCGACTTCCACTACAACGGCCATCTGTTGCTGCGCGACTATCCGGCCTGCGCCGAAGCGCTGTCGAAGTACCGTATCAATCCGGGCAGCGTGGGTCAGGGCGCGAAGCGCGACACGCAGTTCGCGCAGATGATCGAAGCCGCCATCAAGTACGACAAGCCGGTGCGGATCGGCGTGAACTGGGGCAGTCTCGATCAGGACCTGCTCGCGCGCATGATGGACGAGAACGCCACGCGCGCCACGCCCTGGGAACTGCAAAGCGTGATGTACGAAGCGCTGATCCAGTCGGCCATCGGCTCGGCGGAACGCGCGGTCGATATCGGTCTGGGCCGCGACAAGATCATCCTGTCGTGCAAGGTCAGCGGCGTGCAGGATCTGATCGCCGTGTATCGCGAACTCGCCAAGCGTTGCAGTTTCGCGCTGCACCTCGGACTGACCGAAGCGGGCATGGGGTCGAAGGGCATCGTTGCATCGACGGCGGCGTTGTCGGTGCTGTTGCAGGAAGGCATTGGCGACACCATCCGTATCTCGCTGACGCCGGAACCGGGCGGCGCGCGCACGGGCGAAGTCGTCGTCGGTCAGGAGATCCTGCAGACTATGGGTCTGCGCTCCTTCACGCCGATGGTCATTGCATGCCCGGGCTGCGGCCGCACGACCAGCACGCTGTTCCAGGAACTCGCGTCGCAAATCCAGAACTATCTGCGTAGCTCGATGCCTGAATGGCGCGAGAAGTATGCGGGCGTCGAGAAGATGCACGTCGCGGTGATGGGCTGCATCGTCAACGGTCCGGGCGAATCGAAGCACGCGAACATCGGCATCAGCCTGCCGGGCTCGGGCGAGAATCCGGCGGCGCCGGTGTTCATCGACGGCGTGAAGGTCAAGACGCTGCGCGGCGAGAACATCGCGGTCGAGTTCCAGCAGATCGTCAGCGACTACGTTCAGCGCACTTACGGGCAAACCGCAGGCAAGCAAGAAGAAACATTCGCGGCATCAATCTAAAGACAGATGACTGAACAGAAGAAACGGCTCGAAAAACTGAGCGGCGTGAAGGGCATGAACGACATCCTCCCGCAGGATGCCGCGTTGTGGGACTTCTTCGAATCCACCGTCAAGTCGATGCTGTGCGCATACGGCTATCAGAACATCCACACGCCGATCGTCGAGCATACGCAGTTGTTCACGCGGGGTATCGGCGAGGTGACCGATATCGTCGAGAAGGAAATGTACAGCTTCACCGATGCGCTCAACGGCGAACATCTGACGATGCGCCCGGAGAACACCGCCGCCGTGGTGCGCGCGAGCATCGAGCACAATCTGCTGTACGACGGCCCGAAGCGCCTGTGGTACATCGGCCCGATGTTCCGCCACGAGCGTCCGCAGCGCGGGCGGTATCGCCAGTTTCATCAGGTCGGCGTGGAAGCGCTCGGCTTCGCGGGCCCGGACACCGACGCCGAAATCATCACGATGTGCCAGCGTCTGTGGGACGACCTCGGTCTCACGGGCATTCGCCTCGAACTGAATTCGCTGGGTCAGGCGGAAGAGCGCGCGGCGCATCGCAAGGAACTGATCGCGTATCTGGAAAAGCACATCGATATCCTCGACGAGGAAGCGAAGCGCCGTCTCCATACTAATCCGCTGCGCGTGCTCGACACGAAGAATCCGACCATGCAGGAGATGGCGCAGAACGCGCCGAAGCTGGTCGATTTTCTGGGCGACGAGTCGCGCAAGCACTTCGAGGGTGTGCAGCGTCTGCTCAAGGCGAACAACATTCCGTTCACCATCAACCCGCGTCTCGTGCGCGGTCTCGATTACTACAATCTGACCGTGTTCGAATGGGTGACCGACAAGCTCGGTGCGCAGGGCACGGTGGTGGGCGGCGGCCGTTACGATCCGCTCATCGAGCAGCTCGGCGGCAAGCCGACGGCCGCGTGCGGCTGGGCGATGGGCGTCGAACGCATCCTCGAACTGCTGAAGGAAGAACAGCTCGTGCCAGAAGCCGATGGCATCGACGTGTATGTCGTGCATCAGGGCGAAGCGGCGGCCGAGCAGGCCTTCATCGTGGCCGAGCGCCTGCGCGACACGGGCCTCGACGTCATTCTGCACTGCAGCCCGGGCGGTGCGTCCGCGAGCTTCAAGTCGCAGATGAAGAAGGCCGATGCGAGCGGCGCGGCATTCGCCGTCGTGCTCGGCGACAACGAGCTTGCGCAGGGCACGATCGGCGTGAAGCCGCTGCGCCAGTCGTCGAACAAAACCGACGACGGTCAAAAGAACGAGCAAGTCAACGTTCCGGCGGAAGACTTGACCGATTATCTAATCAATGCGATGGTTGTATCCGCCGACGACGAGGACGCGTGAGGTTCAGGCACGCGTCGCGCGCATCGAGCTGGTTGGGTGGGGTATCGCGCGCGGCAATCCAATCGTTGAAGGGTTCGAAAAGCAGGAAGGAATAGTTGGACGATGAGCTATCACGACGAACAAGAATCACTGGAAAGCGTAAAAGCCTGGTGGGCGAAATGGGGTAATACGACGACGTGGATCGTCCTCATTGCACTCGTCATCGCGGCAGGTTTCAACGGCTGGAATTACTGGCAGCGCCGTCAGGCGGCCGAGGCTTCGGTGCTCTACGACCACTTGCAGCAGGCGGTCACCGGCAACGATAAAGCGCTGATCACGCGCGCCGCGTCGGACATGGAAGACAAGTTCGGCGGCACCGCGTACGCGCAGATGAGCGCGCTCACCGCGGCCAAGGCGCTGTACACGGCAGGCGACACGGCAGGCGCGAAGACGCAATTGCAATGGGCCGTCGACCATGCCAAGGACGACGAGTACAAGCAGATCGCGAAGCTGCGCCTCGCGCTGATCTATCTCGATGAAAAGAACTACGACGCGGGTCTGAAGCTGCTCGCGGATCAACCGCTCGACGCCTTCAAGGGCGAGATCACGGACCGGCGCGGCGATCTGCTCGCTGCGCAGGGCAAATCCGACGACGCGCACGCGGCCTACAAGGTGGCGCGCGGCGCGCTGCCGGAGAACAACACGTCCGCGCGTCAGTTGATCCAGTTCAAGCTCGATGCGCTCGGCGGCTGATCCGCGTCGCCGGCGAACCGCATTGACTCCGTAGTTCAGCACACGAGCCGCCTGGCCGACCGTCGTGATCGACGAGCGGCGGGCGGCAGGCGGCGCCGATCAACCGAATTCAACCATTCATTTGTGCGTTCACCGATGACTTTTTTGAAACGCTACGCCGTGCCGTTCGTCTGCGCGACAATCGCCTTGTTGGCCGCCTGCTCGTCGACCAAGGATGAACACCGCGTGCCGACACCGCTCGTGGACTTCAAACCGGTGCTGACCGTCAATCAGGCGTGGAAGGCGAGTGTCGGCAAGGCTGGCCGCTACCTGTTCTCTCCGGTCGCGGTGGGCGACTACGTGTTCGCTGCGGGTGAGAACGGCAGCGTCGCCAAGATCGACGCGAAAACCGGGCAGGACGTCTGGCGCATCAAACTCAAGGACGACCTCTCGGCGGGCGTGGGCAGCGATGGGAATCTGACGGCCGTTGGCGGCCTGAAGGGCCAGGTCGATGTGCTCGGTCCCGACGGCAAGATGCTGTGGACCGCGACCGCGTCGGGCGAAATCATCTCGCCGCCGCTGGTCGGCAACGACCTCGTGATCGTGCGCACCATCGACGGCAAGGTGATCGCGTTCAATTCGCAGACCGGCGAACAGAAGTGGATCTTCCAGTTGCGTGCGGTGCCGCTGAATCTGCGCGTCTCGGCGGGCATGACCTTCGCCGGCAACGAGGCGGTGCTCGCGGGCTTCCCGGGTGGCGGTTTCGCGGCCATCAACATCCAGACGGGCGATGCCTTCTGGCAGGCGCCGGTGTCGTATCCGAAGGGCGTGACGGAAGTCGAGCGCATCAACGACGTGACCGGCGCGCCGGGCCTCGTCGGCGCGCAGACGTGCGCGGTAACGTTCCAGGGCAAGATCGGCTGTTTCGATGCGAACAGCGGCCGTCCCGACTGGAAGCGCAATTTTTCCAGCAGCAGCGCTCTGGCGCAGGATGATCAGATGGTCGCAGCCGGCGACGACTGGTCGGTGGTCAGCGCGTTCCGCGCCACGGACGGCACGCCGCTGTGGAAGAACGACAAGCTGAAGAGCCGCGACGTCAGCGTGCCGTACATCCTCGGCCGGGCGGTCGTGGTGGGCGATTACAAGGGCTTCGTGCACTTCCTGTCGGCGGACAACGGCGAGTTCGTCGGCCGCATGCCGACAGATGGCAGCCCGATCGTCGCGGCGCCGGTGCTGGCGGGCAATACGCTTGTCGTGCAGACCAAGGACGGCGATCTGTACGGTTTCCGGCCGAACAACTGATTGGCGGAAGGTGTAGGCGAGTCAATGCAAGACCGCGCCGCCCGTATCCGGCGGCGCGGCCGATCCAGCGAACCGGATCGCTCGAACAACAAGAAGGCGCGCCGCGTGCGCGCATCCAATCCGATCGACCAGAACCCGTCAGCGAACGCCGGGTCGCAAGAACGACACGCATTGCGCGAGTAAGGCCTCGAACGAGAGGCGAACCGGCGTCCGGGCAGACGGACGCCGACGGCTTGGCCACCGACGTGCCGCGCGTGCCGCAAGCCGAATAACCCATGCTAATTTTCGATAAGCGCTGCCATTGCGCGGCATCGGCGCAGCGCGTCGCGGTCCGGAACCAACGGGCCGCGACGCCTGGCGTCCAACCTTGAACAACATCAGATGAAACCGGTAATTACCCTCGTCGGGCGCCCCAATGTGGGGAAATCGACTCTTTTCAACCGGCTGACACGCTCGCGCGACGCACTCGTCGCCGACCTGCCGGGCCTCACCCGCGACCGCCACTACGGCGAAGGCCGCGTTGGCGGCGAGCGCGGCTATCTCGTCGTCGATACAGGCGGCTTCGAGCCGGTCGCCAAGGACGGCATCCTGCACGAAATGGCACTTCAGACGCGGCAGGCCGTGGAGGAAGCGGACGTCGTCGTGTTCATTTGCGACGGCCGCAACGGGCTCGCGCCGCAGGACAAGTCCATTGCCGACTATCTGCGCAAGACCGGCCGGTCGATCATGCTGGTCGTGAACAAGGCCGAAGGCATGAAGTACACGGCGGTTGCGTCGGACTTCTACGAACTCGGTCTCGGCGATCCGCGCGCGACTTCCGCCGCCCACGGCGACGGCGTGACGGAGATGATTAACGACGCGCTCGATATTGCCTATGCAGACTGGTCGGAGGAAAGCGAGGACGAGAAGGCGAAGCACGGCATCAAGATCGCGATCGTCGGGCGTCCGAACGTCGGCAAGTCGACGCTCGTGAATACGCTGATCGGCGAGGAGCGCGTGATCACGTTCGACATGCCCGGCACCACGCGCGATTCTATCTACGTTGATTTCGAGCGAAACGGCCGCAAGTACACCCTGATCGACACGGCCGGGCTGCGCCGGCGCGGCAAAGTCTTCGAGGCGATCGAGAAATTTTCGGTGGTGAAGACGCTGCAGTCGATCGCGGACGCGAACGTCGTGATCCTTCTGCTCGACGCCCAGCAGGATATTTCGGATCAGGATGCGCACATTGCCGGCTTCGTCGTGGAACAGGACCGGGCGCTGGTGGTCGGCGTGAACAAGTGGGACGGGCTGGATTCGCATGTGCGCGAACGCACCAAGGCCGACCTGACCCGCAAACTCAAGTTTTTGGACTTTGCTAAATTTCACTACGTCTCGGCGCTGGAGAAGACCGGTATCGGCGCGTTGATGAAATCGGTCGACGAAGCCTACGCCGCCGCCATGGCCAAGCTGCCGACGCCGAAGCTCACCCGCGCGCTCATCGAAGCGGTCGAGTTTCAGCAGCCGCGCCGCCGTGGCCCGGTGCGTCCGAAGCTGCGCTATGCCCATCAGGGTGGCTCGAATCCGCCGATCATCGTCGTGCACGGCAATGCGCTGGACGCCATTACGGACACGTATAAGCGTTATTTGGAAGGGCGCTTCCGCGAAACTTTTGGACTGGTCGGCACTCCATTGCGCATAGAGTTCCGCTCAAGTAAGAATCCCTACGCGGACAAGGACTGAAAGCCGCGTGGGGCAAGCGTTTCGGGCCAGATTAGCCATTCGGCCGATCTGGTGTAGAAAACGTAAATCAGAGAAAATCAGCTATAGTGTAGCAACTGTGGGCGGATCTCTATCTCTTTTTCTTCGCCAACAAACTTCCAACCTGCAAAAAAATACGGAGTTTGCTATGAGCAACAAAGGGCAATTGTTACAAGACCCGTTTTTGAACGCGCTGCGTAAAGAACATGTCCCGGTGTCCATCTATCTGGTCAACGGTATCAAGCTCCAAGGCAATATCGAATCTTTCGACCAGTACGTCGTGTTGCTCAGAAATACGGTCACCCAGATGGTCTACAAGCACGCCATTTCCACGGTCGTGCCGGTCCGTCCGGTGAATTTCCACCCGGACGCCGAATCATCCTAAACCTCGTCGCGACCGGCTGGTGAGAAAAGCTAACATTAAGAGCAACTCGCCGGTTACTTTAAAACCCCAAAACACCAATTTGATTAACGCAGCGCTCGTTAGCATCGACTTCGGCAAGATCGATTTCGAAGCCAGTCTCGAAGAACTCAGTCTGCTCACCCAAAGTGCGGACGCCCATCCCGCCGTCACACTCATCGGCCGCCGGTCCAGTCCCGATGCGAAGATGTTCATCGGCAGCGGCAAGGTCGAGGAACTGCGCCTGCAGTGCGAAGCGAACGACGTCGAACTCGTCATTTTCAATCACGCGCTGGCACCCGCTCAGCAGCG
This sequence comes from Candidatus Burkholderia brachyanthoides, assembly GCA_001235855.1. Taxonomy (GTDB): domain Bacteria; phylum Pseudomonadota; class Gammaproteobacteria; order Burkholderiales; family Burkholderiaceae; genus Caballeronia; species Caballeronia brachyanthoides. The sequence continues at coordinate 9,316 of LFJI01000014.1, read as the reverse complement.
CAATCTCGAAGTCGCGCTGAACCGCCGCGTGGTGGATCGCACGAGCCTCATTCTCGATATCTTTGCGCAGCGCGCCCGTAGTCACGAAGGCAAGCTGCAGGTCGAACTCGCGCAACTCCAGTATCTGTCCACACGCCTCATTCGCGCGTGGACTCACCTCGAGCGGCAGAAAGGCGGTATCGGCCTGCGCGGTCCGGGTGAGACGCAGCTCGAAACCGACCGCCGTCTCATCGGCGAACGCATCAAGGCGCTCAAGACACGGCTCGACAAGCTCCATCGTCAGCACGGCACGCAACGGCGTCAGCGCACGCACAACCGCACGATGTCGGTGTCACTCGTCGGCTATACGAACGCGGGCAAATCGACGCTGTTCAACGCGCTCACCAAGGCGCAGGCGTACGCTGCCGACCAGTTGTTCGCCACGCTCGATACCACCTCGCGCCGTGTCTATCTCGGTGAGGAAACAGGCCATATCGTGATGTCGGACACAGTGGGTTTCATCCGCGAATTGCCGCACCAGCTCGTCGCCGCGTTCCGCGCGACGCTCGAAGAAACCATCCACGCCAACCTGCTGCTGCATGTCGTCGATGCATCGAGCGCGGTGCGCCTCGATCAGATCGATCAGGTGAACGATGTGCTGCGCAGTATCGGCGCGGACTCGATCCGGCAGGTGCTCGTCTTCAACAAGATCGACGCCGTGCCCGAGCTGGCGGCCCGTGGCGAGGCGGCTGAAAGGGACGAGTATGGTAATATTTCGTGCGTCTTTCTGAGTGCACGCTCGGGTCAGGGACTCGACGTGCTGCGCGCTGCCATCGTCGAAATCGCTTCGGCGGAGGAAGGCGAAATCGAGAGCCTGCCCAGCGTGCTCGCCGAGCCTCACGAAGTCTCCGAAGCAACGAATTCCTCGCAGTCCGGATCGAACCCAAAGCGCGATACGAATGCGCGGCCGCAAGACCAGCGGTCGGCAGAACAGCGCGATGACCATACGGTTCCCGAACACGGGTACTGAATGGCTTTAGGACTACATCGACCCGGCCCGATCCGGCTGTCTAATGGTGACTCACCGAGTGAACGACTACAAGCGGACTAACCGACAACATCAGCCTGCCGTCTTTTCGATCAACGATCCGCGCTGGGGGCGGGGCGATGGCAATGGCGTAAAGAACGAAATCAAGCGTCCGCAGGACAACCGGCGTCCGAACGGCAAGGACGAAGGTCCGCCCGATCTCGACGAAATGTGGCGCGACTTCAACCGCCGCATCGCGGGCGTGTTCGGGCGCAAGCCGGGCAACGGCGGTTCGCGCGACAACGGCCGTGGTACCAAGATCGGCGTCGGCGTCGGCGTCGGCATCGTCATCGGCGTGTTGATTGCCATCTATCTCGGCAGCGGTGTGTTCGTCGTGCAGGACGGCCATGTGGGCGTCGTCTCGCAGTTCGGCAAATATCGTCAGACGGTCACGCAGGGCATCCACTGGCGCATGCCGTATCCGTTCCAATCGCACGATATCGTCGATACCTCGCAGATCCGTTCCGTCGAAATCGGCCGAGGCGCGGCCGTACCGCAAGGCAATGTGCGCGACGCGTCGCTGCTCACGAACGAAGCGAATATCGTCGATGTGCGCTTTGCCGTGCAGTATCAGATCAAGTCGCCGATTGACTTTCTGTTCCGCAATTCCGATCCCGACCTGAGCGTCACGCAGGCCGGTCAGGCGGCGGTGCGCGAAATCGCGGGCAGTCTCAAGACCGACGATCTGCTTTACAAGGACCGCGAGGCGTTGCGCGCGCGTCTGACCGAATCCATCCAGCGTTCGCTCGATGTCTATCGCACCGGCCTGCAGGTAACCGGCGTGACGGTGCAGAGCGTGCAGGTGCCGCAGCAGGTGCAATCCGCGTTCGAAGAAGCGTCGTGCGTGCGTCAGGATAACGAGCGCGCCCGCGACACGGCGCAGGCCTACGCCAATCAGCTGATTCCGCGTACCAAGGCCGACGCGGCCAAGCTAGTGGACGAGGCGACCGCCTACAGCAATCGTCTGGTCACGCAGGCCACGGGCGATGCCGAGCGCTTCAAGCAGGTCTACGATGAATACTCGAAGGCGCCTGCGGTGATCCGCGAACGCATGTATCTGGACACGATGCAGCAAATCTATTCGCGCACCACGAAGGTCTTCGTCGATAGCAAGTCGGGCAACAACACGATCGTGCTGCCTCTCGACAAACTGGTCGATACGAATCGCCAGCAGGCGAAGGAGGCGGCCGAAGCGCCCGCGAGCGCCGCGTCGGCGCCTCAGGCGGAGGCGCCCCCAGCACAGCCGGCCACGCCCGCGCCCGCCAACGTCGCCAGTAAGGCAAATGCCAGCGCGGCGAGCGGCGCCAAGGCCGCGAGCGATCCCTTGCGTTCCCGCGAGTCGTTCCGTTCGCGCGATCGTCAAAACGACCTGCAGTAAGGAGCGTACATCTACATCATGAACCGAATCATTGCGCTCGTCGTCGCGGTCGTCATCGTGCTGTTCATCGGCTCGTCGATGATCTTCACCGTCGATGAACGCCATGCCGCCATCGTGTCGTCGCATGGCGACAGCAGCGCCCAGCTGGACGGTCCCGGCCTGCATTTCAAACTGCCGCCGCCGTTCCAGACGCTCACGCTTTTCGACACGCGCATGCTGACCATCGACGAATCGTGCACGGATCGCTTCGCCACGTCGGATAAGAATGAGGTGCTGGTGAACACGGTCGTCAAGTACCGCGTCGCCGATCCGCTCAAGCTTTTCGCAAGCAACGAGAAGAACCCGCAGACTGCGGAAGAACGCATCGTCGCGCTGGCGCGCACCGCGCTCACCACGGCCTTCGCCAAGCGTACGCTGGCCGATGCGCTCGGCGATCAGCAAGCGCTCGCGAGCGAAGCGCAGCAGTCGGTCGAAGACGCGACGGCCGTGTTCGGCGTGCAGCTTGTCGATCTGCAGATGACGCGCATCGACTTTCCGTCGGCGGTGGCCGATTCGGTCTACAAGCGCATGATCGCGGCGCGTCAGCAGGCGGCGGCGATCGAGCGCGCCAAGGGCACGGCGAAGGCGGACAAGATCAAGGCCGACGCGGAACGCGAGCAGCAGCAGATTCTCGCGGACGCCTATAGTCAGGCCCAGTCCATCAAGGGCGAAGGGGACAGCAAGGCGGCGGCCATAGCGGCCGACGCGTACGGACGCGATCCGCAGTTCTACCAGTTCTATCAGAGCCTCGAAGCGTATAAGAAGACGTTCAAGCCGGGCGACGTGATCGTGGTTGACCCAAGCAGCGATTTCTTCTGCTTCATGCGCGGCCCGAACGGCGGCGCGGATTCGTCCGCGGCCGTGTCGGCGAAGCGCTAATCGTGTCCACCGCCGCGCGGTTCCGTTTCAGGGCCGGGGGCGGCGCCTGCTCCCCTTGAGACATGCTCGAGACGTTACTACTCGCATTCGCGTTGATGCTGATCATCAAAAGGGATGCTTCCCTTCGTTTTCCCGACGGCGTGGCGTGACACGTTCCGCAGGATCGCCGAGCGGCCGCCGCATCATTTCGCATCTGCGGTCTGATCGCGATGGCGCTCGGGTTGATCCTGCTGCTGATCGCCACCTGAGCGCCGCGTAGGGCGCATGTCCGCCGCTCGCCTAACCTGTTTTCATGCGCGGCCATTCGTGCCGCGCACCCCGTAGGAAACGCATCGATGTCCACCTGGTTACTGCCCGAGAATATCGCCGACGTTCTGCCGTCGGAAGCCCGCAAGATCGAAGAACTACGCCGCTGCCTGCTCGACCGTTTCCGTTCATACGGTTACGAGCTGGTGATGCCGCCGATGCTCGAGTATATCGAGTCGCTGCTGACGAGCGGCGGCAGCGATCTCAATCTGCGCACCTTCAAGCTGGTCGATCAACTGTCCGGGCGCACGCTCGGCCTGCGCGCGGATATCACACCGCAGGTGTCGCGGATCGACGCGCATCTGCTCAACCGGCAGGGCGTGACGCGCCTGTGCTATGCGGGCGTGGTGCTGCATACGCGTCCGCGCGGCCTGCACGCGACGCGCGAGCAGATTCAAATTGGCGCGGAAATCTACGGACACGCAGGTCTCGAAGCGGACCTTGAAATCCAGCAACTGATGCTCGATTCGCTGCATCTGACGGGTCTGACGAAAGTGCGTCTCGATCTCGCGCACGCGGGCGTGCTGGCGGCGCTGCTGGAACTGGAGCCGGCGGCGGCGTCGCTCGGCGAATCGCTGTATCTGGCGCTCGCGAGCAAGGACGTGCCGCGTCTGCATGAACTGACGGAACATCTCGGTCAGGGGCCGCGCGAGGCGCTGCGCGCGCTGCCGTCACTGTACGGCGATGCCTCGGTGTTGCAGATCGCGCGCGGCCGTTTGCCGAATCTGCCGGTGATCGCGCGCGCGCTCGACGATCTCGCCTTTCTCGCGGCGCGGGTCGAAGGCGCGGAAGTGATGATCGATCTCGCCGACCTGCGCGGCTACGCGTACCACAGCGGCGTGATTTTTTCCGGCTACGTGGACGGTGTGCCGAATGCCGTCGCACATGGTGGCCGCTATGACGACGTCGGCCAGGCGTACGGCCGTGCGCGTCCGGCGACGGGCTTCTCGCTCGATTTGCGCGAAGTCGTGCGCATATCGCCGGTGGATGCCCGCGGCAGCGCGATCCTCGCGCCGTGGAATCACGACGAGCCGTTGCGCATCGCCATCTCGATGCTGCGCGACGCGGGCGAAGTGGTGATTCAGGGGCTGCCGGGCCATAAACACGATCTGGACGAATTCGCCTTCGATCGCGTGCTGATCGAGCGCGATGGCCAGTGGACTGTCGAGCCGCGCGCCTGAAACGGACGCGCTCGGGTCGGACGAATCGCTGTGCGATAGTCGTGGGCTTTCACGAAATCGATCCGATCGGTGTGTATGTCAAAAACATGAAACGTATCCTAAAAAAACTCGGAAGTGCCCGAGAACATAGGTAAAATACGTTTTTAACCAACTAACGAATCAACATGTCTGCCAGTGCAGTGAATGTGAACCCAGGGCGCAATGTCGTCGTGGTGGGCACCCAGTGGGGTGATGAGGGCAAGGGCAAGATCGTCGACTGGCTGACGGACCACGCCCAGGGCGTTGTGCGTTTCCAGGGCGGTCACAACGCCGGGCACACGCTCATCATCGGTGGCAAGAAGACCATTCTTCGCCTCATCCCGTCAGGCATCATGCGCGCTGGCACGGCCTGTTATATCGGCAACGGTGTGGTTCTTTCGCCGGAAGCGCTGTTCAAGGAAATCGACGAGTTCGAAGCTGCGGGCATCGACGTCCAGAAGCGCCTGTTCATCTCCGAAGCCGCCACCCTCGTCCTCCCGTATCACGTCGCCATCGACCAGGCGCGCGAAGCCAAGCGCGGCGCTGGCAAGATCGGCACGACCGGGCGCGGCATCGGTCCGGCGTATGAGGACAAGGTCGCGCGTCGAGGCTTGCGCGTGCAGGACCTGTTCGACGTGCCGGTGTTCTCGGAACGCCTGCGCGAAGCGCTCGACTTCCACAACTTCGTGCTGACCAAGTACCTGGGCGCGAACAAAGTCGATTACCAGAAGACGCTCGACACGATGCTCGGCTACGCCGACCGTCTTTCTTCCATGGTCACCGACGTCTCGCGCCGTCTGTACGACGCGAACCACGCCGGCAGCAACCTGCTGTTCGAAGGCGCGCAAGGCACGCTGCTCGATATCGATCACGGCACGTATCCGTTCGTCACGTCGAGCAACTGCGTGGCCGGTGCGGCGACGGCGGGCGCGGGCATCGGGCCGCAACGTCTGAACTACATCCTCGGCATCACCAAGGCGTACTGCACGCGCGTCGGGTCGGGCCCGTTCCCGAGCGAACTGTACGACGCGGACAACGCGCAACGTCAGGAGCAAGTGGGTCTGACGCTCGCCACCGTCGGCAAGGAATTCGGCTCGGTGACCGGCCGTCCGCGCCGCACGGGCTGGCTCGATGCCGCTGCGTTGCGCCGCTCGATCCAGATCAACGGCATCTCGGGCCTGTGCATGACCAAGCTCGACGTGCTCGATGGTCTCGACGAAGTGAAGCTCTGCACGGGCTATACGCTCGACGGCAAGCCGGTCGATATCCTGCCGCGCGGTGCATCGGAAGTGGCGCGTTGCGAGCCGCTCTACGAGACCTTCGGCGGCTGGAAGGAAAGCACCATCGGCATCACGCAATGGGACAATCTGCCCGAAAACGCGCGCAAGTATCTGACGCGCGTGCAGGAAGTCGCGGGCGTGCCGATCGACATGGTGTCGACCGGTCCGGACCGTGACGAAACCATCCTGTTGCGTCATCCGTTCAAGGCCTGAGCTCAAAAGAGTGTCGACCTGAGCCGGACGCTGTAAAGAATGTGGCCGCCTATTGCCAAATACGCGGCCACATTCGTATATAACCGTAATTTTGCATCTGAAAGAGCCTCACCATGATCGCGATGACCGAGCCGCGTAACGACGAAAAGAACCTCTGGGTCAACTGGGACGAGTATCACCGGTTGATCGAACTGCTTGCGCTGAAGGTGCATGAGTCGGGCTGGAAGTTCGACAAGATGCTGTGTTTGGCGCGCGGCGGTCTGCGCGTGGGCGATCAACTCTCGCGCATCTACGATCTGCCGCTCGCGATCCTCGCGACCAGTTCGTATTGTGAAGCGGCGGGCACGGAGCAGGGCGAGCTCGATATCGCGCAATACCGCAATACATCACGATGACGCGCGGCGAACTGTCGGGCAACGTGCTGCTCGTCGACGATCTGGTCGACTCGGGCGTCACGCTCGCGCGCGTGCAGGAGCGTCTGAAGGAGCGCTATCCCGCGATCACGTCCGTGCGCTTGGCGGTGCTCTGGTACAAGGCGTGCTCGAAGGTCATGCTCGACTATCATGTGCAGTTCCTCGAAACGAACCCGTGGATTCACCAGCCATTCGAGGAGTGGGACACTGTGGGTCCGCACAACCTCGGTGCGTGGATCAAGCGCGGCTTGCAGAACACGCGCGGATAAGCCGCCACGTGGCGCCATCGTGCCGCATGAAACAAAACGCCGTTCCGCCTCCGGGTGCAACGGCGTTTTGTTTTTGCATACCAGACGGATGCAAGGGGCAAGCGCGCCGCGCTCAAACGCATCCAGATCACGGTGCTAAACTCTGGCTCACATGTATCGTCGCGCGCGAGCAACATGCGGTTTGTAAGCGGCACGGCATGTTTGTGCGCGGCGTTAGATAGAATGGTGTTCGTCTCTTTCCGCTCTGGACGGATATCTCGCTTTTATGACTAACTCGGCTCACGCGCACGAGCGCAAACACTCTTTGCCCTCGCTTGCGGTTGCAGGCATCGGCGTCGTTTTCGGCGACATCGGCACGAGTCCACTCTACTCATTGAAGGAAGCGTTCAGCCCGACTCACGGCATCGTGCTTTCCGAGCAATCGATTCTCGGCGTCATCTCCCTGCTGTTCTGGGCCATCGTCATGGTGGTCGCGGTCAAATACGTGCTGTTCGTCATGCGTGCCGACAACAACGGCGAGGGCGGCGTGTTCGCGATGATGACCCTCGCGCTGCGCAGCGTCGGCAATGACGGCAAGCTCTCCGGTGTGCTGATGATGCTCGGCATCTTCGGCGCCTGCATGTTCTATGGCGATGCGGTCATCACGCCCGCGATGTCGGTGATCTCGGCGGTGGAAGGTCTGGAACTCGCCGCGTCGACGCTTACGCCGTATGTGATTCCCATCACCATCGTCATCCTGATCCTGCTGTTCTACATCCAACGCCACGGCACGGCGGTAGTCGGCAAACTGTTCGGGCCGATCATGCTGATCTGGTTCCTGACACTCGCGGTGCTGGGTGCCTATCACATCGTCATCGCACCGGGTGTACTGGTCGCGCTGAATCCGTACTACGTCATTTCCTTCATGGCCGATCACGTGTTGCAGGCGTATATCGTACTCGGCTCGGTCGTGCTGGTGCTGACGGGTGCGGAAGCGCTTTACGCGGATATGGGCCACTTCGGCGCGAAACCGATCCGCTGCGGCTGGTACGGTCTCGTGATGCCGTCGCTGCTGCTGAACTATTTCGGTCAGGGCGCGCTGCTGATGCACTCGCCCAAGGCCATCGAAAGCCCGTTCTTTCTCCTCGCGCCCGACTGGGCCTTGCTGCCGCTCGTCATCCTGTCGACCATCGCGACTGTGATCGCATCGCAGGCGGTGATCTCGGGCGCATATTCGCTGACGAGCCAGGCCATTCAGCTCGGCTACGTGCCGCGCATGAAGATCCTGCACACTTCGGAACTGGCGATCGGACAGATCTATATTCCGCTCGTCAACTGGATTCTGCTGTTCATCATCCTGTGCATCGTGATCGGCTTCAAAAGTTCGGAGAACCTCGCCGCCGCGTACGGCCTCGCCGTGACCGCGACGATGCTCGTCACGACCATCCTCGTATCCGTGGTGATGGTGAATCTGTGGGGCTGGAATCGCTGGCTCGTCGGCGGGATGATCACCGTGTTCCTGTTGATCGACATCGGCTTCTTCGGCGCGAGCCTGCTGAAGATCGAGCAGGGCGGCTGGCTGCCTTTGTGTATCGGCGGGGCGCTGTTCTTCCTGCTGATGACCTGGTACAAGGGCCGCATGATCGTGAAGGAGCGCACGGCCGCCGACGGTATTCCGCTGATGCCGTTCCTGCAGGGTCTGCTCGCGCATCCGCCGCATCGCGTGTCGGGTACGGCGATCTATCTCACCGGCAGCGATTCGCTCGTGCCCGTGAGCCTGTTGCACAACCTCAAGCACAACAAGGTGCTGCACGAACGCACCATCTTCATGAACTTCCAGACGCGCGACATTCCCTATGTGGATGACGCGCATCGCATGGAGATCAAGGATATCGACGGCGGCTTGTTCCTCGTGAAGGCGGCCTACGGCTTCAACGAAACGCCGGACGTGAAAGCCGTGCTCGAGCAAATCACGCGCACGCACGCGATGACCTTCGAGTTGATGGAAACCTCGTTCTTCATGGCGCGCGAAACGGTGGTGCCGACGGAGTTGCCGGGCATGTCGGTGTGGCGTGAGCGCGTGTTCGCGTGGATGCATCAAAACGCCGCGAAGCCGACGGACTTCTTCAGTATTCCCGCGAATCGCGTGGTGGAACTGGGGATGAAGATCGAGATTTAGACGCGTCTTCCGCGTCACGTCCTGTTTAGCACGCGTCGAAAAGAAATCTATGGTTACCCCTATTTTTGCAATGCTGATCTTTGATGCTGTGGGTGGCCTGCCTCAATCTATCCGGC
>LFJI01000139.1 GCA_001235855.1 Candidatus Burkholderia brachyanthoides | reverse complement strand
TTCGCCGTGCTCGCCTGCGCCTTTGGAGCGCTACTGAGAATGTGAACAGAACCTAGTGGACTTGCTGGATCAGGTTGTCATACCTCGCGATCTGCTTATCGAGCAGTGCAAGTCGCTCGTGTATGTCGCGCATCATTGCTCGGGTCAGTCCTGTCAGATCATTGTGCTCGTCATCGATAATGAGGGGAGTTGCGTCCGCACTTTAAGAGGTTTTTGCGCAATAATTACACCGTATTCGGCCAGCAAGCCTCGAGTCTGATTGATCTGCGCGATGCGGTCTCGCATCGGCAAATTCCGGATGCGGTGCATAGACTGGATATCTTGCTGCTCAACGCTGTCGACTGCGACATAGCGCATCGTCGGACGAGATGCGGCTTCAACAATGGCTTCTGCATCATTTCGATCATTCTTCTGAGATTTGACGAACAGCTTGACGAATCTCGGAGCGATGATCTGGACCTGATGCCCCATCGCGGAGAACCGCCGAGCCCAGTTAATGCGCTCCACCACAGGCTTCCATCACAATGCGGCAGCACGGCAGGCGAACGACCGCTTCAAGGAGCTTGTTGCGGCTGACTCGCCGGCTCAATACCGGGTGGCCGCGCTCGTCAACGCCGTAAAGCTGGAAAGTGTTCTTGGCCAAATCGATGCTCAGCAACGAGACTTTCATGACGATCTCCGTTCATTCGTGGGTCAGGGAGTGCTCATACTGCCATGCACTTCGATGGAGATCGCTAGGGTGGGATGAGGTCATTCCACTATATATCCCACGCGGCGCGGCTCGCGGGGGCGTCGCACAGGCGGATTCTCGTGCCGCTGTGCTCGTCGTCCGTGATCGTGCGCGCGACGCTCGACATGGCCGGCATCATTCCTCGCGGTCGCGGGTCTGGGCTTTCTTGGGCTGGGCGTTCAGCCGCCGAGTCCGGAGTGAGGCTACATGGTCGCATCGGGCCACAACGTGCTGCTCGACGCATGGTGGGCCGCGACCATTCCCGGCCTCGCGATCCTTGCCGTGAGTCTCGCGTTCAATCTGCTCGGCGACGGTCTGCGCGACGTCTTCGATCCGCCTCATGGAGGCTGACATGTCCGACGCCCTGGCCGAGATCGGCGGATTGCAGGTGGCCTTCCCGGGGCACGACGGCGAACTCGCGCCCGCCGTGCGCGGTGTGTCGCTGACGGTGCGACGCGGCGAGCGATTGGGCATCGTCGGCGAATCCGGCTCGGGCAAGTCGCTGACCGGGCGCGCGCTGCTCGGTCTGTTGCCGCCGGAGGCGAGATGGTCGGCCGACGCGCTGCGTTTCGACGGCCGCGATCTGCTCGCGATGCGCGCGAAGGAGCGCCGCAGGCTCTGCGGCACGCAGATGAGCATGATCCTGCAGGACCCGAAATACTCGCTAAACCTCGTGATGACGGTGGCGCAGCAGATGCACGAGACCTTCGCGCGCCAGGGCGAACGGCTCGGCGCGCGAGCGATGCGCGAACGCATCGTGGAAGCGCTCGCCGCCGTGCATATCCGCGATCCGAAGCGCGTCGCGGATGCGTATCCGCATGAGTTGTCCGGCGGCATGGGCCAGCGCGTGATGATCGCGATGATGGTCTTCGCAGGCCCGCGTCTTCTGATCGCCGACGAACCGACCAGCGCGCTCGACGTGCTGGTGTCGATGTAGGTGCTGCCCGTGCTCGACGAGATGATCGCGCGCCACGACACCGGCTTCGTGTTCATCAGCCACGATCTGCCGCTGGTGATGTCGTTCTGCGACCGCGGCGCGGTAATGTACGGCGGCCACATCGTCGAGACGTGCGCCTGCGCGTGATCCCTACACGCGCGGGCTGCTCGCCGCCAATCCGCCGCTTTCGAATCCGCTTGCCGAACTGCCGACCTTGCGGCGCGATCCGGCATGGCTCACCGAATCCTTCGATTCATGATCGACGCCGAACACGCGCGTATCCGGCGCGTATCCGCTTCAAGACCAAAACCGGCCACATCGATGCCGTGCGTGACGTGTCGCTGCGCGTGGAGGAGGGCGAAGTGTTCGGTCTCGTCGGCGAATCGGGCAGCGGCAAATCCACGCTACTGCGCGCGCTCGCCGGACTTACGCCGCTCTCCGAAGGCAGGATGCGGATCGCTTTGCACAGCGGAAAACGCGACGTGCAGATGGTATTCCAGGACCCGTACGTCTCGCTGCATCCTCGCTTCACGGTGGACAAGACGCTGCGAGCCGCTAGCGATCAACCGTATCGGCGATCAGGACGCGCGCATCCTCGCCGCGCTCGCGGAAGTCGGGCTCGGGCCGGCGTATCGTTTTCGCTATCCTCATCAATTGTCGGGCGGACAGCGGCAACGCGTGTCGATCGCGCGGGCGCTGATCGTCGCGCCGCGCGTGTTGCTGCTCGACGAGCCGACTTCCGCGCTCGACGTGTCGGTGCAGGCGGAAATCCTCAATCTGCTGCGCCGCCTGCACGCCCAGCACAAGCTGACGATGATCCTCGTCAGCCACAATCTGGCAGTCGTGGGATTTCTATGTCAGCGCGTCGCGGTGATGAAAGAGGGCGTATCGTCGAGCAACTTGGACATCGAGGCCGTCCGCGCACGCGAGGTCACGCATGAATACACGCGGCGTCTTTTGATGGCGACGGATGGTTACTCGCGCGATCTGCGGGCTTTGAACCGTTTCGGTAGTTCAAGCCAAATTGTTTGTGTGATGCCGCCCGCCCAGTGGTTGTAGAAAATACACATATAACCCATGCAACCCATGCGTTTCGACGGTCACCCTGCGGTTCAACGAAAGGCGAACGCCGGGCGCTGTTAAAATACGAGTAAAAAGTGTCGAGACGCGCCGAACAACGCCCAAAACAAAACATGTGATTCTGGCAGCCCTCTGACTTCAGGCTAACCAACGGAAATCGTGTAAATCGTGTCTGACTGCTTCCGCCCAGCAGCAAGAAACGGTCTTATCCCCCGATGAAATTGCTAGATGCTTTAGTCGAACAGCGGATCAACGAAGCCGCCTCGCGTGGTGTCTTCAACGATCTGCCGGGCGCGGGAAAACCGCTCGAATTTGACGACGATTTCCTCGTGCCCGAGGAAGTCCGCGTCGCCAATCGCATCCTCAAGAACGCCGGGTTCGTCCCGCCGGCCGTCGAGCAGCTTCGTGCGCTGCGCGGCTTGCAGGATGAACTTGACCGCGTGACCGACCCCGCCGCGCGCTGCCGGATCCAGGTCAAGATGCTCGCGCTGGACATGGCGCTCGAGTCCGCTACGCGCGGCGGTTGCTGTGTGCCGCACGAAGTACCGCAGGCGCATCGCGGAGCGCCTCTCCGAGCGCCATTCGCGCGCCGAGCCGGAGCCGAATCAATCTTGACGTCGCACGAATCGCCGTGCGGCGCCGTTCCTGATCCATCCCTTTTGCCGATGCCGTGAGCGCTCGCGATCGCCGTTTCATGGCGATGGCGCAAGCCGCCGCGGAAGAAGCGCGCCGCGCCGGCGAAGTGCCGGTCGGCGCCGTCATCGTGCGCGGCGACGAAGTCATCGCCACCGGCTTCAATCATCCGATTCGCGGCCACGACCCGTCCGCGCACGCTGAAATGGTCGCGTTGCGCGCGGCCGCGCAGGTCGAGCAGAACTATCGCTTGCCGGGCTGTGAACTCTACGTCACGCTCGAACCCTGCCTGATGTGCACGGGCGCGATCATGCATGCGCACATCGCGCGAGTGATTTTCGGGGCATCGAACCCGAAAACGGGCGCGTGCGGCAGCGTGGTCGACATGTTCGCGAATGAGCGGCTCAACCATCAAGCGAGCGTGACCGGCGGCGTGCTCGCCGACGAGTGCGGCTGCGCCCTGCAGAACTTTTTCGCGGAGCGCAGGCGTCTGGTGCGCGAGGAACGCAATGCGCGCCGCGCGCGCGAAGCGGCCCAGGCGAATTCATCCGAAACCAAAACGAACTGAATAACCGTGAAATCACGCACTATCGAACTCGTGGCGCCTTCCAGCTATCCGCAAGATCCGGCCAATATCGAGCACGCGGTGAAACGTTTGCACGAGCAGGGACATCGCGTCGAAAACGTCGAGGCCGCGTATCGCAGGGTTCAGGTCGGCGGCACCGACTACGAGCGCGCCGCCGACCTGAACCGGCTCGCCGATCCGGCGCGTCCGCTGTCCGATATCGTGCTGGCAGTGCGCGGCGGGTACGGCGGCATCGCGGCTGCTGCATGGTCTCGACTATCAGTGTTTACAGCGCCGTCTGGCGGACAAGCCGATCGCCATCGTCGGGCACAGCGATTTCACCGCGATCCAATGCGCGCTGTTCGCGCAGGCGGGCATCAAGAGCTTCGGCGGATCGATGTTCAACGGCGATTTCGGCGCGGAAGAGCTGAGCGGCTTCACCATGCATCACTTCTGGCAGGCGATCTCGCATTCCACGTTGACCGTGTCGAGCAACACGCGGCAGCGCCGGCCGGTGGAGGCGAGCGGCATGCTGTGGGGCGGCAACCTGGCGATTCTCGCGGCGCTGGTCGGCACGCCGTTCTGCCGCCGGTCGAGGACGGAATTCTGTTCATCGAGGACGTGAACAAGCATCCGTTTCGCGTCGAGCGAATGCTGTATCAGCTGCATCAGGCCGGCGTGCTCGCGCGCCAGCAGGCGATCGTGATAGGCGAATTCACCCGCGGCAAATTGTCGGACTACGACAACAACGGCTACACGCTCGATGCGGTGATCGACTAGATCGGCAACGTGACAGGTATTCCGATCGTGACCGGTTTGCAGTTCGGCCACATCGACGATCTGTTGACGCTGCCGTTTGGCGCATCGGCGCACCTGTCAGCGACAGCGCAGGGTTTTACGCTGCGTATGATGGACTATCCGCATCTGGTCTGACGCGACACTGATGGGGCTCTTCGTGAGCGCCTATTTTTTGCGCATCGAACACAACTAACTGTCGGTTTTCACACCATCCACGAACCTGCAGTGCACCATATTTGTACGTTGGATTGTCCACAGAAAAAGTGGCGGCAATGCTGACAAAAAGTCGATGAATGGGCGCTATTCCTATGAATGAGCGCTATTCCTTCTGGCTATTGGCTCTAAGAGAACTATTAACGACAAATCCGGGCGCACCGTCGCCGATTTTTAAAATGAATTGTTGACAATCTTTATGTCGATTCTAAGATGGTCAACATGTAAGCGAGCACACCATGTCCAAACCCAAATCGAGTACTGCATCGAACGCTTCTTCGGGCGCTGCCAACGGCGCCGGCGGAGCCAACGCCGAGTCGATCGCCGAGAACATCCGCGCTGCGATCCTTGAGCATCGGCTTGCACCGGGCGCCAAGCTGACCGAAGCGTAATTGTGCGAAGTGTTCGCCGTCAAGCGTGGCACGGTTCGACAGGCGCTCGCGCAACTGGCGGACGAACGGCTCGTCGATCTGGAGCCGAATCGCGGGGCGTTCGTCGCGAGTCCGTCGTTGCATGAAGTGCATGAAGTGCATGAAGTGTTCGAGATGCGCCGCATCATCGAACTGGCAGTGGTGGAGCGGATCGCGCAAGGCCACGGCACGCGGCGGCTGAAGTCTATCGGCGCAATCGGGCACGAGCGCCGCGCCTTCGAGAGCCACGACTTTTCCGCGTGGATACGGCTCTCCGGCGAGTTCCATACCGAACTCGCGGCGCTTACCGGCAACACGGTGTTGTGCGAATGTCTGTCGGGACTGGTGGCGCGTTCGACGCTGATCTCGGCGCTGTATGAATCGCTCGGTAAGAGTTCATGCTCGTTCGAAGATCACGAGCAGATTCTCGCCGCACTGGACGCAGGCGACGCGGCCAGAGCCGCCGACCTGATGGCGCAACATCTGTGCGACGTCGAGCTGAAGATGCTGGAGCGGCCCGCCCGTGGCGCGGTCGATCTGAAGGAAGTATTCGCACGACCCGCCGAGCGCGAAAAGCTGCTCGACGCGTAAAGGAAGGGCAGGCCGAGATGCCTGCTGAGATGTCTGCAAGACACAGAATAAAGCATCACTAAATAAATACGGAGACAGCGAAATACAAAGACAGCGCCGGGTAACCGAAGCCCGACGCGTGAAGAGACGTATGCGCGACGCACGCAGCATGCGCTGACTGAACGAGACGCTCACCCGAGCGTGCAATGAAAACCGTCCGAGGCGGGCGACAGGGCATCGGCCCGCGCTCTCCGCATCACGCCAAGGATGCGACGCAAATTCAGAAGAATACCGAGCCGATGGAGCGTGGCGAAGGTATCCGATCGATGTTTGAGATCTCGAGCATTTGCAGCTTTTTCATTACGCAAACCGCCCATCGAAGGAGTCGTCATGGCCTAGTTCAGGGCATCCGGCAGCTCAGCCCTGCCACCCTACGAAGATGAATACGGCGGACAATCGTCCGGCCAGGAACCCGGTTTGCCCGTCGGTTACAGCGATCGTCTCTACATACGTAGGACCTCGCCACGCTCAAAGCCCAAACCTGGGGCGCGTACAACATTTTCGCGTTCTGGATGTCCGACGTGCACAACATCGGCGGATATGGTTTTCGCAGGCAGCCTGTTCGCGCTCGCTCTGACGAGCTAGCAGGTGCTGGCGTCGCTGTTGATCGGCATCGGCTTCGTCAACGTGCTGTGCAATCAATCTCATCGCGAAGCCGAGTCAGGTGGCAGGCGTGCAGTATCCGGTTGCCGGGTTGCCGCGCGCGACGTTCGGCGTGCTCGGCGCAAATATTCCCGCTGTCATTCGCGGGTTGATCGCGGTCGCGTGGCACGGCATTCAAACGTATCTGGCCTCGAACGCGCTGGTCATCGTCGTGTTCAAGTTCGTGCCCTCGCTGATGCCTTACGCCGATGTCCACAAGTACGGCTTCGTAGGCCTCTCGGCGCTCGGCTGGGCGGGCTTCATGCTGCTCTGGGTGTTGCAGGCCGTCGTGTTTTGGTGCGGCATGGAGATGATCAAGAAGTTCATCGAATTCGCCGGTCCCGCCGTCTACGTCGTGATGTTCGCGCTCGCCGGCTATATGGTGTGGCGCGCGGGCCTGCAGAATATCGGCCTGAATCTCGGCGGCGTGAAGTATCACGGCGCGGAAGTGATTCCGGTGATGATCACCGTCATCTCGTTGGTCGTGTCGTACTTCTCCGGCCCGATGCTCAACTTCGGCGACTTCTCGCGCTACTATAAGGGCTATCGCAGCGTGAAGCGCAGCAACTTCTGGGGTCTGCCGGTCAACTTCCTGGCATTTTCGCTGGTGACGGTCATCACGACCACCGCGACGCTGTCGGTGTTCGGCCAGTTGATCACCGATTCGGTGGAAACGGTTGGCCGCATCGATCATCCGACCGCGCTGATTCTCGGCGCGCTCACCTTCCGATCGCGACCATCGGCATCAACATCGCATCGTCGCGAACTTCGTGTCGCCGGCCTTCGACTTTTCCAATGTCGCGCCGAAGCTGATGTCGTGATCGCTGCGCTGGCCAACAAGATGGCGCGCACGATCTGGGCGGTACT
>LFJI01000138.1 GCA_001235855.1 Candidatus Burkholderia brachyanthoides | reverse complement strand
CGGTCAGCGGGAAATGAGTGCGGTCAGCGGGAAATGAGTGCGGTCAGCGGGAAATCGGTCGTCACCGGCGCATAGCTCGATTGCTGTGAAACCCCAGATCGACGTTCCGGCGGAGTCGTTATAGAGGTTGTATTGCAGCGTGTTCGTGCCGCTGATCGCGAGACGCGGCGCATACGAACTGCCGCCCGTTCCGGTGTCGAAGCTCACGCAGGTCCGCACGGGCAGATTCACGAGGCCGGTGCAGGTGAGCGAAAGCGTGCCCGTGGCGGTTGCGGCCGAGGTGGTCGCGGGCGCGATCTCGCCGAAATTCATCGCCGAGACCGTGCCCGAGCACGTCTGAGCTGATGCGATGTGCCGCCGAAGATCATCCACACCAGTAACACGGCGAACCACGCGCCGTGCGCCGAACGAGAAGTCATCACGCTGGGTTCCCGCCATGCGGCACGGATGCGTACCGGCATCCGTGCCGCATGGCTCGTTCGCGGGCGCCCGGGGTTGTACATGTCGCACATGCCGAGTTCATAGCGGCAAATGACTCTAACGGCAAGCTGCGCACGGCGCCACGTGCAAGAACGCAACCGTTTGGTACGCCTGCGCACATGGCCGGTGAAACGTTGTCGCGATGAAAACGGTGCCGATATTCATCTACAGCTTGTATGCGTGTTGCCGCTCAAAGCAGAATTTATTTCTGCCAGGAGAAAGGTGTGATTGGCAACTAATACCTATGGCCCTGTCCATTTACATTCTGGCCTCCACTAACGGAGCACATAAATGAACTCAGAATTCGTTCGCGAGCGGACTGATGGACATTGGCAGCTACCCTCTTTGGGCGCAAGACATCGTCGCCGAGAACCTGAGCATCAAAGAGTCTCTCGTGCGTCACCCGATCTTCGTCGCTATGCGCGACGGCACGCGCGACAAGGTTGCACGTCCGTTCCTCGCGGGTCTCTGGCCGACTGATCGAACAGTTTCCGCAATTCATGGCGATGGCCCTGCAAAAGGCTCGCTATGGCTACTCGCGCGGCGAAGACATGGCGCGCCGCTATCTCGTGCGCAACATTCGCGTCGAGCAGAATCACGCCGGGCACTGGCTCAACTGGTCGCAAGCGCACGACGTGTCGCTGCGCGATCTGCTGACGGGCCGTGGCGCGTTAGCAGCGCACGCTCTATCGCACTGGGCAGGCCACACTTCGCTTCGGCGCGCGATTTGCTAGCCGTGGCGATATGGCGGCCACCAACCATGCCATCGAAGGCGCCACAGGGGAAATCTCGTGCTTCATTTGTGCGGATAACACCTATGAAAACACCTTCCCGACCGAAATCCGCGCGAAGGCGATGAAGTGGATCAAGCTGCACTCGCACTACGACGACGAGCATCCGTAGGAAGCGCTGGAAATCATCGCGACGCTGCTCGGCACCAAAACCCGACCGCCGTGCAGGTTGCCGACGTCGCTCAGGCTACGCGCAAGAGCTACGAGTACCTGAAGTTGACGTTCGATAGCTGCCTCTGAAAGTCTTCTGCGCCGGCTGTGCCCGGCGCAGTGTTCTCGGCTGGACCACCCGTCGCGAGATGACGACGCGCTTCGTTCGTTGCGTCATCCGTGGCCGGTCATTTGCCGACGATACCGGTTCGAGCGCGCTCAGTAAGTGATCGTCGCCATGACGGTATCGGAGTAGCTTCCCGCCGGCTGCGAGGTTTGCGGTAAAATGTGCCTGTAAATTGGAATGTTTTGGCCTGAGCCGGTGCCGACGCCTGTATAGGCTAGGCGATCGTGCCCAGTATGCCATCGCTCCACGGCTTGCTGAAGGCCGCATCCTGAAACAACTGATATGCGACACGCTCGGTGCCACTGCTGCGCGTCATGCGGCGATCGGCGACGGTTGCGCTGCTGCCGCTGCCCGCATTGAGCGTGACGGAGTAGGGCGCGGCGCGGTATTCGTGCAGGCGACGGTGAGGGTGCCGTTCGCCGTGATCGTCGAAGTCAGCAATCCCGACGTGCCAAAGCTGATATTGGAGGCGCTGATCGAGCAGTCGTTGATCACGCTCGCCTGCACGCTGAAGGACAGCGCGCTCGCGTTGGTCGTCATCGTGAGGCACGACGGCGGGCTCGACAGCAGATACGCCTGATAGGTCATCTGCGCTTGCGTCGCGCCCGAGAAGGTCGAGGTGTAACTACCCGCCAGCAGCGTCGACTGGCCCGATATGACGCGGGCCTAGGGCCTACATCGGCACGTTGACGCTGTAGGTGGTGAGCGGGATATCGACCTGGATTGGCGCATAGGCCGACGAGCGCACGTCCCAGACCGTGGTGTACGCCGAATCGGAATAGAGGTTGTATTGCAGGGTGCTCGACCCACTGGCGGCGAGGCGCGGCACATACGACGCGCTGCCGGTGCCGGTGCCGGTGCCGACGTTGATGCACACGCGCATGGGCAAGTTGATGAGCCCGCTGCACGTGACGGCCACCGAACCGGTAACGCTTGCCGCCGACGTGGTGGCGGGCGAGATCGAGCCGAAATTGATTGATGCGATGTCGCCGAACAGGTCTGCGCCTGCGCAGGCGCGCTCGTCAGCAACGCGAGAAAAACGCACAACGCAATGCGAAAATTGCGCAGAAGCCTAGTCGTCGTGGATCTCAGGCGGTTGCGTTCGTGTGACGACTCTAGTCGCTATTTGTATGAATAGCGCGGCTTTCGTCAGATCTTCGGCTCCTGAATTCGCGATCTACGTGATGACGGCGTGATGGATCCAATCGATATCGAAACCGCGATGGGACAACTCATCGGCGCAAGCAAGCTGGTCGCGGCGAGCGAGTCCGGTGAGCAGCGCATGAGCGTGCTCGAAGTGCTCGCGTTCTTCCGCCTGCGGCGCACGCGCCTGAGCGATCCGGCCATGCGCCACACGTCGAACGACGCCCTTTTCAAGGACACCGCGATCGCCGCGCTCACGATAGTGGGACGCAGTGAATTTCTCGTCTCGGCGGCGCTGCTCGAGCAGGCCCGTTCCCTGCTGAAAGGCTGACGGGTTCATCCCGGTGATACATCCGGGACGCGTCGTAACAAGTCGTAACAATCGTCGTGGCCTATACCATCTCGTTCGCAACGGGAGATGGTCGGGAGCGCGCCGGCTGGGCTTGATCGAAACGCTGAACTGCATCGGGAAAAGGCCCTTTTCCTAGGCTTTGCTTCCCTGGCCGCGCGTTAATATTCTTCCTGTCTCCTCTTGCTCTTTCTCCTCCAGGGAGTGAGCGATTTCAGCGTCGTGCGGTATGCTCCGCAGCTCCGCACGACGCTTTTTCTTTTCCGCCGTCCCATGACCCTTCGACCCTTCGAGCGAAACCCACACGCGATGTCGCCGTCGCCGGCATCGATGTCGGCGGATCGAAGAAGGGGTGTCATCTGGTCGTCTTGCGCGGTCGCGAGATCGTGCGCGTCGCCGCGAGCACCGATGCCGCCGCGCTGCACGCGCAGTGCGTGGCGGAGGACGTCGCCGTGGTCGGTATCGACGCGCCGTGTCAGTGGGGTATCGAAGGTGAGGAGCGCGTCGCGGAGCGCGAACTGGCGCGCGAGCGAATCGCGTACTTCGCCACGCCGACGCAGGCACGCGCCGAAGCGAGCACGAGCGCCTTCTACGAATGGATATTCAACGGGGAGCGGGTGTATCACGCGTTCGCGGACAGTCAGTCATCCGGTCCTGCGCGCGAGCCATTATGCGGGCACCCTGTGAGCGTGGAAACCTTCCCGCACGCGATCACCTGCGCGCTGCTCGGACGCGACGCCGTATCCGCGAAGCTGAAGCGCGTGCAGCGGCGCGAACTGCTCGCGGCGCTGGGTTTCGACGGCGGCCAGATCACCTCGATCGATTCGCTTGATGCGGCGCTGTGCGCGTTTACCGCGCAATGCCTCATCGAAGGCGAAACACGCGCCTATGGCGGTGCCCCGGCGGCGGATTCATCTTCGTCCCCCACCGCCGACCGACCGTCTGCCGTCTCTTGCGATGACGCGCGGCGCTTAGCGCCCCGCCCGCCGCGCCGCGTTCGGCAATGGCCCGGCCGACTTCTTCCGTGCTTGCACGGCCGCCGAGGTCGCCGGTGCGCGGACCGTCCTTGAGCGTGGCTTCGATTCGCGTCGTGCGCGTCGCGGCCCTTCGCTGTGCGCAAGGAAGTCGAGCATCATCGCGGCCGACCAGATCATCGCGATCGGATTGGCGATGCCCTTACCCGCGATATCCGGCGCCGAACCATGCACCGGCTCGAACAGCGACGGGAATGTGTCATGTTCGCCGACGGCGCGATGCCGATCGTGCCCGTGCACGCCGGGCTGAGGTCGGAGAGTATATCTCCGAACAGGTTGGTCGCGACGCGTCGAAGCGGTCCGGGCTCAACACGAAGCGCGCGCACAGAATGTCGATGTGCTGCTTGTCCCACTTGATCTCGGGATACTGCACGGCGACTTCGGCGGCGCGCGCGTCCCACCACAGCATGCTGATCGAAATGCCGTTGTTCTTGGTCGCCACGGTGATTTTCTTCGCACGGCGCTGCGCCAGATCGAACGCGAACTTCAGCATGCGGTCCGCGCCCTTGCGCGTGAAGATCGACGTCTGCGAGACGAACTCGCGCTCGGTGCCTTCGAACATCGCGCCGTCCACCGACGAGTATTCGCCTTCGGTGTTTTCACGCACGATCATGAAGTCGATATCGCCCGCCTTGCGGTTCGCGAGTGGTGAGGAGGCACGCCCTCGAACAGCCGCGCCGGACGCAGGTTGATGTACTGGTCGAATTCGCGGCGGAATTTGAGCAGCGAACCCCACAGCGAGATATGGTCTGGCACCTTGTCCGGCCAGCCGACCGCGCCGAACAGAATGACGTCGGATTCCTGCAGTTGCGCCTTCCAGTCGTCGGGCATCATCTTGCCGTGCTGCGCATAGCATAGTAGTCGCAGCTCGCCCATTCGATATGCCGGTAATCCAGTTCGATGCCGAAGCGCGCGGCCGCCGCATCCAGCACGCGCAGCCCTTCCGGCATGACTTCCACGCCGATTCCGTCTCCGGGAATCACGGCGATGCGGTATTTCAGGCTCATTCACGTCTCCTTCGAAAGTGGCATTGGAACTGGCATTTTATTCCGCCACGATCCGATTAAAATCGGGCTTTCGGTTAATCAACTATCCAAGAATCGTGAATAAATCGCCCAATCTGGATGATCTGCGCGTGTTCTGCGTGGTCGCGCGCAAGGCGAGTTTCAGCGCGGCGGCGGAGGAACTGTCTGTGTCGCCCGCTTATGTGAGCAAGCGCGTCGGCGTACTCGAGGCGGATCTCGGCGGCACGCGGCTCCTGCATCGTTCGACGCGGCGGGTCGGCGTGACCGAAGCCGGCGAGCGCGTCTACGAATGGGCCAACAAGATTCTCGACGACGTCGATCATCTCATGGAAGACGTGTCGACCACGCGGCACCTTGCGCGTGTCGAGCAGCTTCGGCTTCGGGCGGCAGGTGGTGGCGCCGGCGCTTGCGCAGCTCACGGAGAAATACCCGCAACTCGGCGTGCGCTTCGATCTGTTCGACCGGCTCGTCGATGTGGGCGAAAGTGCGGATGTGCGTGGATTTTTTGACGGAGGAGTTCGCGCGGCAGCGCTTCGAGTGACGACATACGCGTTGTGTCTTGCGTGGTGTCTTGGATCAGGAGGCTTCCCAGTGCTCGGTGTCGGCCTTGTCGGTGATGCGACCTTGGCGACCAGCGAGCGGCGTATAGCCGCGCAATTTGATTTCGCTGACCGCGAGCCGCTCCGCCGACTGATACAGATCGTCGGTGACGCGCGTGCCGTCCTGAAACTCGAGGGCATAGCCATCGATGGGACCCCAGCGTCCCTTCGGCACCGGTTCGATAAAAACGCGCTTCATTTGACATCTCCCTGGTTGTAAAGGCTCTCGGGCCGTTTCCGGCGCCTCTTGTTCTTGTATAAGAACGTAGCGAAGATGCGCGCGGCGTTGATCCGAATGCGCGGTTTGTGTCGGGGAGATTTCTTGTTTTGATTCAGCAAGTTACGGTGCGTGTTTTACGATGCGCAAAGCACGCGTGCTGCCGCGCAGCACGCGGTTTCAAAATTCTGGCGAACGTTTCGTATAGTGAAAGATCGGGCGCGCGCCGCTGTTCATTCTTCCCGCCGCCGCTTCAGCAAATACGTATCCATGATCCACCCGTGCCGCGCCCGCGCCTCGGCGCGCACGCGTTCGATTTCCGCCGCCACGTCGCTCAGCTTCCCTGCGACCAGAATCTCATCCTCGGTGCCGACATACGCGCCCCAGTAGATGTCCAGGTTCTCATGCTCGACGCGCCGGTACGCATTCTGCGCATCGAGCATCACGACGACGCTGTCCGCGTTCGGCGGAAAACCTTTGGCAAGCCCGCGCCCGTTGGTGATTGCAACCGGACGCCCGATCGCATTCAGCGCCACGCGATGCTTTGCCGCCAGCGCCTGCACGCTGCTGATGCCCGGAATCACCTCGTACTCGAACGCGTACCGTCCGCTCTGCGCGATGCTCTCGACGATGCGTATCGTGCTGTCATACAGCGGCGGGTCGCCCCACACCAGAAACGCGCCGCATTCGCCATCGGCGAGTTCGTCCTCGATCAGCCGTTCGAACACATTCTGTTTGTCGCGATTGAGCGTTTCCACCGCGCCGACATAGTTGCCGTTGTCGGGCTGACGCTCGGGACTGGCCGTCTCGACGATGCGGTAATTCCGCTCCGTCACATAACGGTCGATGATCTCCCGCCGTAACGCGCTGAGCTTCGCCTTCGCTTCGCCCTTGTCCATCACGAAGAAGACGTCGGCCGCGTTGAGCGCCTTCACGGCCTGCATGGTGATGTAGTCGGGATCGCCCGCGCCGATGCCGATGATCAGGATTCGTTTCATGAAGCGCTCCGGAGTGTGCCTTTGCCGCGAAAGATGAAACTCGCAGTCTAACAACCGCACGGCGGTCCGGTGAGGTGCATCCGCAAAACCTCCGTGCTCATGCCGCAGAATACTTTCATCGACGAGCCCACAGGAAGGGAGACGAACATGAAGGCAATCACTCGAACGCTCGTAGCACTTGGCCTGAGCGCGACGCTGGTCGGTGCGGCGCTGGCGCATCCGTTTTTCGGCGTAGGTATCACGGGCGGTCCGGTGTTTCCGGTCGCATCGAGCGCGCAAAGTGCGCCGCCGCTGCCGGTGTATCCGCATGCGGCAAATGCGGGTCTCGCGCAATTGCCCATCGATGCGCTGCCGCAGGTCTATGCCGAACCGGCGATCGCGAATATCATCGCATCGATCATGGGGCACGGCAACGCAAACGCTCAGCCGATGCCCTGAATCGTCCGGCGATTATCGGTGAATCGTCTTCACATACAGGCGAGCAGGATTGGTTTGTCGCATTGCATGCGCTTTGTTAGCCTGAAACTCGATGAGCCGATTCTTATGGAGACTGTACAGACCGGAGAGATCGTATCGTCGTATCGATCCGATGATGAGCAAAGTACAGCTCATAACTGCCGTCGGTGTCGCC